>DAISHW010000273.1:0-4076 GCA_036822295.1 Bdellovibrionales bacterium
GGAATGAGCCAGGCGTTGATCACCCGGCCCAAGTTCGTGGCTAAAGTCATGGCCAATGACGGCTATCCGTTCGGCTTCCTGTTCACGGTGGAAGTCGAACCGATCGCCCAGGGTCAAGAGGCCGAAAAAATCGCCTTTGTTTAGGCCGCCGATTTTTTAGCGGCGGTCCATTGGGCCGCCTTGACCAGCACCTCATTATATAGGACGCCGGTTTGGACCAGATTTTCGCGAATCATGGGCCATACGTGTTCAGGGCTCATGTTGATCGCTTGAATCATCTCGACCGCGTGACCTTGGTCGACGTCGGCGTGAATGCGGATGAAGGAATCGGCGAGTTTGCCGTGGGCCTTTTGAACCGCTTCCGTCATTTTGGGCCCGCGTTCGCAGGCGATGGTTTCCAGCGGCAAAACGAAGCCGAAGTGCGCGGACGGGTGGCGTCCGATGAAATAGTACTGGGATTGGATCATTAAACGGCACTGCAGGAACTCCGGAAAATCCTTAACTTTGAAGCCCATATGCTTCAAATCGTTTAAGGCCAGATGTTCATGACCGAGCTCCTCGCGAACATGACTTAAGCCTTTGACATGAAGCGCGTCTTCTTCGAGCGAGAACGAGCCCGCGGTCAATGCCGCGACCCGAGTCGTATATTTAGTCATGTGAAAGCTTTGGGCGAGCCACGCCGCGTAAGCATGCGGATCGTGCCATGGAAAAACGTCGATCTGACGATAAATGTCGGCCATTACGGTTTCATAGGTCGCTGCGAGTTCCGGACTCTTGAGTTTTAGCGGTTTCATTTTTTCCCCGTTGATTGTCTAACGTTATTCGCGAACTCAACCGATTAAGTTTAAGTACGCCGCTTATAAGGTCCTTTCGGAGTCCGCTCAAGATTTCTGAATGACTAAACGGATCGGGTTGATAAGAAGTGGGGAAAAATTCAATGGTGGAATTGAGTCTCAATGCGTTACGCGTCGTTTACCTTCCCGGCTCCCATCCTGAAGCGTCGCGGGTGGCGGACTATCGTAAGGCCTATGAAATGTGGTGCCAGGTTTGGACGCAATTCTTTAGGGATTTGCCGGAGGCGCGCGACCTGTTCGCGGACCAGTTCACCCGCCAAGAGGAAATCGCCGCGCTCTTTCACGGTGAACAGTGCATCGGCATGTCTTTTTTTCGTTGGGTGGACTTCAATTTGGTCGACCAGACCAGGGATTCTTATTTCAAGCTTTGGGGCAAGGCGGATCTGGAGTCGTTGCTGCGCGAAGGTTCGATGATTTGCGTGCCGAGTTTTCTGACCGTAAGCCCGGATTTCCGCCGGGATCGTTGCAATTTCGACGTACGCCGCTTGGTTTTGGGGCTCGTCACCAAGCGGTTCGAAGCCTCGACCGGCGACGCGATGCCGGTCGTCACCCGCAACGCCAAAGGCGTCAATGAGGCGTTTTATTCGATGGGCGCCCCGCCCATTCGCAAAGACGTGGTCAACTTTCACGCCGAAGATCTGGTCGATTTGGTGGTGACCTATCGCTCGACCATCAAGTACCCGGTCGATGAACCGTTTCGAGGCGTGCTCGAGCGAACTTGGGACTCCAGGACCTTCGCGGCCCAAGAGCGGCCGCATCTCTTCCGTAAGGCGCGTGAATTCAAGGCCGCTTAGGCCGTCTTGATTTAAGACGCCTCAACTTGAATCTCAAATCACGCGCCCCTTATGTCGATAAGAAGGGGGCACAATGCATACTTTTTGGGGGCTCCCGTGGAACGTAAGTTCTTGAATATCGGCCTTTCGCTCGCGCTCGGCGCGATACTTTTACTCGGCGGTTGCGCGCGCAAAACCGGCGATCGCACGCAAATTCATTTCACGGCCCCGCCTTTGACCTATGCTGGAAAAGCGGGCGCTCAAGCCGCTTCGCTGAATGTGGTGTTCGTGAACGGAACCGTCGCCAGTAACCCGAACGTCAAGCCGCTCAGATATCAGTGGGACTCCCACTCTTGCCAACCCGGCGCGGCTTGCTCGCCCGCGGCTTCGCTCAGCTGGGAGGTTCCAAACGGTTCGACGCCTCTGATCCAGATTCTTGCGGTCTACGAGGATGAATCCAACGGTCACATGAAATTCATGTACGCCGATCAAGAAAAGGCGGTGAGCGGCGCGATCGCGAACGTCAATTTGAAGCGGGTCGAGGCCGGTGACTCGAATCTTCAAGGCCATATTTACGGCCGCTATCTTGACGGCTCGGCCATGGGCGGTCCGACGGGCGCGATGATCGGAAAGTTTCATCCTCCGGGCGGCCGCGCTCCGATGGAGCTCTTCAACGATCCGATGATCGCGGGCTGGTTCTCGGCGATGGTGATGGAAGCTGGCGCGAACTTTTCGTATACGGTGAACGGTCGCGCGATTTTCCCCGAGATCAATATCAGCTCGGCTTTGCTCGGAACTTCGGCGCATATGCTGCGCGTGGCGGTGCCGGCGTACAAGCGCGACAACGGGGGCGGCGCTCTTGAACTTGAGGGCGCGCAGAAATTGTTCCTAGGTTATTTCGGCTCGGTCCCGGCCGGCAAAAAAGCTTGTTACGATTCGAGCTCAAATCCCATCGCGGACACGGCGCAGGCGAGCGGTTCGCTCGCTCCGATCGTGTGGCAATCGCCGCCGGCGGCCGGTCAAGCGGGCGTTGAAGCGGGGGGCGAGGGCATCAGCGTCGCCGGCTCCGGCCATACCTGTCACAACGACGCGAATGCGTTCAAAGATTTCTTGTTCTTCCACCAGGCGGAACTGCGTAATGGCCGCGATTCCGTTTCTGGAATGCGCCCGCCGTTTCGTTCGTTCGACGTGGGCGGGTATCGGACTTATGCGAGCACGACCCACGATGCCGGCGCGAACACGCTCACGATCGATTACAAACTCCTTCCCGACGCGAGCGGCGCCGTGAACGGCATGACCGTTTTCATGCGGGCGCGGCCCCCGAACGATCATGACATTTACGGCATGGGCGAGGGCATCGCCTGTACGACCGTCAATTCGAAGTATCAAAGCATGGGCTTTGCGTTCGGCGGGGATTTTCCGATCGTTCATCCGGCGAGCGACGGTCAAGCGGTTGTCGGGAACATCATCTCTCCGGTGAACACCCAGTTCGTGCTTTGTCCATATTCGAACGCCTCTGGAGCGAAGACCTATTTCGACGCCGGGATCGAGGCGTACTCGTTCGGCGCCATGGGTCCGATCAATCAACTGAGTCTGCGGCTCGCGGGCACGCAGCCCATGCAGTCGAACGCGCGCGGTCCGTCGCTGCCAAGCGCCGGCGTGCGCTTGCTGAAGTCCGCGGTCATGAACGGCTACCACGCCATCTTGGTCAAAGCGGGTGAGATGTACGTGGAGTCAACGTTTCTGGAAAAGGCCGAGGTCAGCGTCGACGGCGGGGTCAACTGGACCCAGGTCGCCGTCCAGGGCAACAGCTACATGGGGTTCACTGGCCCTATCGCGGCCCTTCCGATCACGAGCAGCGGTGGTCAGGACGCGCTCTTCAATGTGTTGGATGCCGCACCTAACAGCGTGATCTTTAAAATCCGCGTGAAACTCACGCCGGCCGGAAAAACCCGATACGGAGTGGCGTCCGACACCGTCATCGGACCGGCGATTCAACTGGCTGCCGCCGATATTTGCTCGAGTGCCACGCTCCAACTCGTGGATGAGTCGGACGTGCTCATCTCGCCCTCATCGCTGTTCAGCCCGTTCACCGGGACGGGCGGCACGGATTTGGAGCGCACGTTCTCGCTCGCCTGGAACGGGTGTTCGCTTCCGACTTACGCGCCGATCGATTACATCGGTTTTTCAAGCGTGGACAACAGCTGCTTTGATCAAAGCGACATTCAGCCCGTCGCGAGCAATCCCATGCAGTTCAAGATTTCGCCGACCGATAAATACGGAGCGGATTGCTATATCGGCGGCTCCATTTCCTTCGTGCAGCCCTCGAGCGGCGGCACTCCCAACAAAGTGGAGGTTTTCACGAGCAGCGTCGAGCTGCGCCACTCGTCGGCGCCCGCCAAGGTGAAAGTGCTCGCGTTGGCTGTGGACCCGTTCACGAGCATCACAG
>DAISHW010000274.1:0-4068 GCA_036822295.1 Bdellovibrionales bacterium
AAAGCCAAACAACGCTGGGCAAAGAGGCCAAAGGCTATCTGGATGCCGGAAGGCTGGTGCCGGACTCCGTGATCATCGGTTTGGTGGAAGAGGAGCTTGGCAGACTGAATGGGAAGTCGTTCATTTTGGACGGCTTTCCAAGGAATGTGGCGCAGGCCGAAGCTCTCGAGAAGCTGCTGCAGCAGACGTCTCTGAAAGTCGATCGCGTCCTGTTCATGGAGGTTCCGCTCTCCATGTTGCTTGGCCGGTTGACGGGCCGGCGGGTTTGCCGTTCATGCGGCGCGGTCTACCATATGGACTCCAAGCCGCCGAAAAAATCTGGAGTCTGCGACAATTGCGGTGGTGAAGTGTACCAGCGCGCGGATGATAAGGAAGAGGTCATCCGGACTCGCCTCGAGGCCTACGAGTCGAGCACTAAGCCCCTGAAGGATTACTACAAGGCCAAAGGTCCCTTTGTTGAAATCGACGGGACAGGTTCGAGTGAGGACGTGTTCGGCAGAGTGTCCCAGGTTTTGCAAGTCAAGCGTTGACTCGCATATTTGTGGGTGCTAGGCTCACCGTTCGCATTCTTTTTGGCTCCTTCGAACGTGCGAAAAGCGTAATGATTTCGAAGGCTTGGATGATGAGGTTCGTATGAAGGTCAGAGCTTCCGTAAAGCGCATTTGCAACAAATGTAAGGTCATCCGCCGTCGCGGCGTTTTGCGTGTCATTTGTGAAAACGCCAAACACAAACAGAGACAAGGATAAAAAATGGCTCGTATTGCGGGTGTCGATTTACCCAGAAACAAGCGCATTGAAATTGCACTTCAATATATTTACGGCATTGGCCAAACGCGCGCCAAACAGATCGTGGAGAAGACCGGTTTCCCCGGCACTCTGCGCACGGACGCGTTGACCGATGAGCAGGTCGCGAAACTTCGCTCGGTGATCGAAAGTCTCTTCAAAGTGGAAGGTGATCTTCGCCGTGAAGTCGGTTTGTCCATCAAGCGTCTGATGGATCTGGGTTGCTACCGCGGTCTTCGTCACAAAAAAGGTTTACCGACACGCGGTCAGCGCACGCGTTCCAATGCGCGCACCCGTAAAGGTCCTCGTAAGACAATCGCGAATAAGAAAAAAGTAGTCTAAGGGAGTAATGGTTAATGGCTGACGCGAAATCCGCTGCTGGCGGCGCTGAAAAATCCGCACCGAAGAAAAAAATCAAACGCAACGTCCCCATCGGCCGTTGTTTCATTCAAGCCGGATTCGGCAATACCATCGTCACGTTCACTGACCTGAACGGGAATACCATCGCGTGGTCGAGCGCGGGCATGCTCGGTTTCAAGGGCAGCCGCAAAGGCACTCCGTTCGCGGCTCAAGTCGCGGCGGAAGACGCGGGCAAGAAAGCTATGGAAGCCGGCGTGAAAACGATCGACGTCGTCATCCGCGGCCCGGGCGCCGGTCGTGAACCGTCGGTTCGCGCGTTGGCCTCGATGGGTCTGCGTGTGACTTCGCTCAAAGACTTGACGCCGATTCCGCACAACGGATGCCGGCCGCCCAAGCGTCGTCGTATCTAAGCCTTAGGGGCTTGGCGCGATAAGTATTGTTTTGTTTGTTTAGTATTTTTTGACGGGAGACACGATGGGACAATTGGCGATGCAACCTCACTATTACAAATTTTGGCGTGAGTTGATCAAACCGAAAGGCTTCGAGGTCGAAAAGGATTCGCTGACCTCGCGCTACGGTAAGTTCAACGTTCGTCCCTTGGAGCGCGGTTTTGGCGTGACCTTGGGCAATTCGCTCCGCCGCGTTTTGTTGAGCTCGATGATGGGTTCGGCGGTTTCTGCCGTGAAGTTCGAAGGTGTGCTCCATGAGTTCAGCACGATTCCGGACGTCCTTGAAGACGTGACCGACATCATCCTGAACTTGAAGGAAGTGCGCTTCCGTCAATTCGATCCTGAAACGAAAACTCTGCGCATTTCGAAAACGGGTCCGGGCAAAGTGACGGCCGCCGACATTCAATTGATCGACGGTATCGAGATTCTGAATCCCGATCAGCACCTGGCGACGCTGGGTAAAGACGGCCGCTTTGAAGCGGAACTGATCGTGACCTTTGGTCGCGGTTACGTCGAAGCGGAAGGCCGCGGCAAAGATTTGCCGGTCGGTTACATCGCGGTGGACGCGCTTCATAGCCCGATTCGTCGCGTGAACTACACGGTGAACGCCGCTCGCGTGGCGCAGCGGACCGATTACGATGCATTGACTCTCGAAGTTTGGACCGACGGTTCGCTGAAGCCTGAAGAGGCCGTGGCGCTCGGTTCGAAAATCATGAAAGAACAGCTGCAGATCTTCCTGACCTTCGACGAGAACATGGAGCCCGTGGCCGAGGAAGAAGACACGCGTTCGCCGTCGTTCAACGAGAACCTGTTCCGCTCGGTCGACGATCTTGAGCTGTCGGTCCGCTCGGCGAACTGCTTGAAGAACGCGAACATCCGTTACATCGGTGAGCTCGTGAGCAAAACCGAAGCGGAAATGCTGAAGACCAAAAACTTCGGTCGTAAGAGCCTGAATGAAATCAAAGAAATCCTGTCGAATATGGGACTGTCGCTCGGCATGCAAGTCGATGGCTGGCCGCCTCCGGGATGGGATCCGAACAATCCGATTAAACCCCAAGCCCCGGCCGCACCCGCGGCTCAGCCCGTGAATCGCGGGAACGGTACGCCCCAGTAGCCCTGGGGATGGAGTGAGAGATGAGACATCGTTCTAAAAGACATAATTTCCACCGTCGTCCCGGACCGCGTGTGGCCCTGATTCGCGGTATGGTTTATTCGCTGGTTGAGAACGGCCGTATCAAGACGACCGTGGCCCGCGCTAAAGAAATCCGTCGTCACGTCGAGAAGGCGATCACGCTCGGTAAGCGCGGCGGCTTGAATGCGCGTCGTCTGCTCTTGTCGCGTTTGCCGAATGACAACGGGGTTGAGATTCTGACGGGGGACCTGCCGAAGCGTTTCGCGAAACGTGAGGGTGGGTACACCCGCATCGTGCGCGTGGGCGCTCGCGCGGGTGACCAGGCGGACATGGCCTTTTTGGAGTTCGTCGATTATAAGCCCGAGGCGAAGGCGGGCGACGAAACCGTCAAGGGCGACAAGACCGCGAAGGCGCGCACCCGTGCGCGTACGAAGGTGAAGGCGGCGCTTCGCAAGAGCGTTCGTCGTATCCAATCGAAATCGCGTAGCGAGGCTCGCGCCTAATAGACATAGCGGCATCCTGTCGCGAGGCAATGAACCCAGGCTCGGTGAGTCTGGGTTTTTTGTTTTTTACGGTGGGTCTTTGGAGGTGACCTTGCCCGGGCAAGGTGGGTTACCGAACGCCAAGTGAAACTTGGCGTACCAGTTGAAGAACTGGGTCAGGCCGGATTCAAGCGTGGTTTGGGGTTGGAAGTCGAAGTCGCGCTTCAGGTCGCTGACGTCCGCGAAGGTGTCGGGGACGTCGCCGGGTTGGATGGGTTTCATTTCCAGGTTGGCCTGGCGGCCGGTCACCTTTTCGAGCGTGCGGATGAAGTCCGAGAGCAGGACCGGTTGGTGATTGCCGACGTTGTAGATGCGGTAGGGCGCCTGGCTACTCGCGGGGTCGGGTGAGTTGCCCGACCACACCAGATTGGGCATGGGCGGGCGCGAGAGCACCCTTAATACTCCATCCACGATGTCGTCGATGAACGTGAAATCGCGGCGGTGATGGCCGTTATTGAAGACAGAGATCTTTTCACCCTGGACGATCTTTTTGGTGAAGGAGTAGACCGCCATGTCGGGGCGGCCCCACGGACCATAGACGGTGAAGAAGCGCAGGCCCGTCGTCGGAACTTTATAAAGATGCGAGTAGCTGTGGGCGAGCATCTCGTTGCTCTTTTTGGTCGCGGCGTAGAGCGAGATCGGGTGCTCGGTCGGGTGGTGCACCGAATAGGGCATCAGCGTGTTCGCACCGTAAACGGAGCTGGAGCTCGCGTAGACCAGGTGTTTGGTGCCGTGGTTGCGGCAGGCCCCGAGCAGATTGACGAAGCCCTTCAGGTTCGATTCGACATAGGCCTGCGGGTTG
>DAISHW010000275.1:0-4063 GCA_036822295.1 Bdellovibrionales bacterium
ATCCAAGCCCTCAAATCCGCTGCGCTGGATCTTCGCCACCCTCTGCACTTCACCGGGGGTCATGCGCGCGACGACCGTGCCGTCCCAGGCTTGCGCCTCTAAATCCACCTGGGGGCAACCATAACCGCGACTGCGAAGGCCGGTGTCGGCCCAGTTTTCGATCTCGTTCATTTTGTCGGGAGTCAGCGACTCCCCCACCACTTTGCGTTTGCGCTTCGCGACGACGCGGCCGACTCCGCCGGGAGTCGCGAAAGATTTGATTTCGCGACGGGGCCCGGACCAAACGAAAAGTCTCGTGCCCTGACGCTCGAAGCGCGGCTCGTAAAAGCCCTCGGCCTGAAACAAAACCTTCAGCTGATATTCGGCCTGCGGCAAGGGAACGTCGCGCCACCCCTCTTTGCCCTTGGAACTCCCGCAGACCAGAACCTCTTCGTTACGGCTCAGGGACAGTTTGCCTTCCCGCAAAATGACGTTGTCGCAAAGTTTCGTGTCGGCGTGGGCGACGGCCGTGAGCGCCGTCAGGACGAGTGCAAACATCGTTTGGTTCTACAATTCGTCGAGCGGCCGTTCAACGATTTAAGAGAGGAATTTGATCTCGGTTTCGAGTTTGACGCCGAATTTGGCTTCGACCTCGGAGCGCACGTGGCGGATGATCGTTTGCACATCGCTCGCGGTGGCGCCGCCCAAATTCACGATGAAGTTGGCGTGTTTGGGAGACACCTGCGCGCCGCCCACCTTGTAACCTTTCAAACCCGCTTGCTCGATCAGCGCGCCGGCCTTGCCGTTGTCCGGATTTTTGAACGTGCTGCCGCCGCTGGGCAGGTCCAGGGGTTGGCGCGCCAACCGGTTTTTGGTGGCGTCTTTCACTTTGCGCGGAATTTCGTCGTCGGGACTCAAGCTCCAGCTCAAGCCCGCTCGCACGACGATGCCCGGCTGCCAACCGCTCGAGGCGCGGTACTTCCAAATCAACTCCGACTTGTTTTTGCGAACGATCGGCAGCTCCGGTCGCGAGAGATCGAGGTATTCGACCCAATCGACGATCTCGACGAACTCGCGCGGTTCGATCCGTTCGGCCACGCCCGCGTTCATCACGACGCCGCCGCCGACGTCGCCCGGCAGACCGCATAGGAAAAGCGCGGGCGCGAGCTTGCGGCGCATGAAGAGCTTTGTGAGCTCCGACTTGGGCGAGCCGGCCAGCGCCGTCATCAAAAGGCGGCCGTCGCGCTCTTCGCTCTGAACGCCGGCCAGGGACTTCATCGCGATCAAGGTCGATCGGGAGGAACGCCCGGACATCGCGATCGTCAGCCCCTTGATGCCGCCATCGCTGATCAAAACGTTCGTTCCGCCGCCCAACACGGTCAGCGGCAAATTTTTCTCAAGGGCGAAACGCGCGGCCTCGCGCACCTCTTCGAGCGTCGCGGGTTGGCAGAAATATTCCGCGGGTCCGCCGATCTTCCACCACGCCCATTCTTTCAAACTCACGTCCCGCCGGATCTCCACGCTAGCCCTTCACGAAGGCTTCGGTCATCTTTTCGCCGAGCTTCGAAATATCGCCCGCCCCCAGAGTCAGGAGTATGTCCCCGGGCTTCAGCATTTCACGCACCTGATTCAAGTCCGGATCTTTTTCGCGCGAGAGGAAAATCCCTTGCGGATGATCGATCTCTTTCACCAGTCGCGCGGCATCGACGCCCGCGATGGGCGACTCGCCCGCGGCGTAAATGTCGAGCACGAACAAAACATCGGTGTCTTTGAAGCAAGTCAGAAAATCATCCCAGCAAAGCTGCGTGCGCGAATAGCGATGCGGCTGGAATACGGTGACCAAACGACGTTCGGGAAAGCGCTCCTTCACGCCGGCCAGCACCGCGCGCACTTCGGTCGGGTGATGCCCGTAGTCGTCGTAGAAATCGATGCCGCGAATCGAAGCCTTGTGTTGGAAGCGCCGATCGACGCCGCCAAAACCCGCGATCGCCGCCGCCGCCGCGTTGAAACCCACCCCCGCCTGCTGCGCGGCCAATATGGCGGCCAGCGAATTCAGGGCGTTGTGTTGCCCCGGCATCGCGGGCCGCATATGGCCGAGCGGCTTCCCGTCGTGAGCGACTAGCCACTGATCGTCCACGCGTTTGAGCACGTAATCATTGTCGGGATCGAGTCCGTAACTGATCCAGCGTTTACCGAATTGCGCGAAGACCTTCTTTAAGCGCGGATCATCGCCACAAACGATCGCGACGCCATAGAAAGGGATACGAAGCGCGAAATCCAAGAAGGCGCGCTCGAGATTCTGCACCGACTTGTAATGATCCAGATGATCGTTGTCGATGTTGGTGATGATCACCACTTCGGGGCTCAAATGCGTGAAGCTGCCGTCGCTCTCGTCGGCTTCGGCGATCAGCCACTCGCCTTGGCCGAGTTGCGCGGTCGATTTGATCACGTCGAGCCGGCCGCCCACCACGATCGTCGGATCGAGCTTGACGTGCAGGAAGATCGAGGCCGTAAGACTCGTCGTCGTCGTTTTGCCGTGCGTGCCGGCCACGGCGATCCCGCGTTTCAGGCTCATGATGTCGGCCAAAGCTTCCGCCCGGCGGATCAAGGGAATCTTGCGCCGCCGCGCGGCCGCGAACTCCACGTTGTCTTCCTTGACGGCGCTGGAATAGACGACCACTTCGCACTCACCCAAGTTTTTTTCGTCGTGCCCCTTGGCGACCGAAATGCCGATCTCTTTGAGCCTTAAGGTCTGCGTGTTTTCCGAGGCGTCGCTACCCGTCCCCTGCGCGCCCAGATTGTGCAGCAATTCGGCCAGGCCGCACATGCCGATGCCGCCGATGCCGATGAAATGAACGCGGGCTTTAGCGAGACGCATGGGATTCGATCCTTTCGGTGAATTCGCCGACTAACTTTTCGGCGGCGCGCGGCTGGTGGAACGCGCGAATGGCCCGCGACATGCGCCGGCGCTTTTCCGGATCCCCTTGCAAGCGCTCGATCTCTTCGCGCAAACGCCCGGGCGAGAGGTCTTCGTGCAAAATCATGGTCGCCGCGCCTTTACTCACAAGGCTCTCGGCGTTTTTACGTTGGTGGTCGTCCGCCGCGAAAGGAAACGGAATCAAGATCGCGGGTTTACCGCACGCCGCGAGTTCGGAGAGCGTGCCGGTGCCCGAACGGCACACCACCAGATCGGCGCGGTTGTAGCAATCGCCCATGTCGTGCAAGTACTCGCGCACCTCGACCGGACCGTTCAGCAGGTCATACTCGGATTTCAAACGCGCGAAATCGGCGGGTCCCGTTTGGTGAACGATGTGCACGTTTTTCAATTTTCCCTGACGGACGATCTCGAGCATCGCATTGTTGATGGAACGCGCGCCTTGGCTTCCGCCAAACACCAGAATGTGAAAGCGATCGTCTTGCAAGGGCGCCGCTTTCTCGCTCTCGATCTCTTGGCGCACGGGCATCCCCGCGGCGTGCATTCGACGGTTGTGCAAAAGCGCCCGCGCCTCGTCGAACACCACCCAGCAGTCGCCGACGAAGCGCGCGAGCCAGCGATTCGCGAGTCCCGGCATCGCGTTCGGCTCCCAAATGGCCGTGCGGTAACCGAGCAGCGAAGCGGCGAGCAATAACGGCCCCGAGGCGTGACCGCCCACGCCCAGCACGAAATCGGGCTTCTCGCGGCGCAAGAGCCTGGCGCTTTCGATGAGCGACCACGGCAGTTTGACGAGGGTGAGAACCCGCTCGGTGATCGGCACGTTCGAATTCAAGCGGCCCACCGACAAGTGATGAACCGGAAAACCTTTGGGCGGAATGATTTTGTTTTCCAGGCCGTGTCGGGTGCCGACAAAGCCGATGCGCGTGTCGGACGCTCGGCTCACGAAGGCTTCGGCCATGGCCAGAGCAGGGTAGATATGGCCGCCCGTGCCCCCGGCCGCGATCAGAATTTTATGCATCACTCGATCTCTTTTTCCCGGAAAGAAAGGGGAATTCTAGACTCTCTTTCGAGATTGAGCAACCAACCGATCATCAGCCCGGTGCACACCAGCGAACTGCCCCCGTAGCTGATCAAGGGCAGCGTGAGTCC
>DAISHW010000276.1:0-4059 GCA_036822295.1 Bdellovibrionales bacterium
GCGGCGCCGCTCGCCGCGCGGTCTCCAGCACAAGGCCCGCGTGCGATGTCGAAGGTAAATACGGTCCGAGGCTGTTCGCGGTCAGCACGAATGTGATCAAGGCGCATTGCCTGGCCCACCGTTATCCGACCTGTCCTTAGATTAAATAAATTAAATTTGGCGGAACGAGCTCGCCCGCGTGGCGATGTAATCCGATCAGTTTCCTAAATAAGGACGGACGCGCTCGATCAGGGTGACGTCCTCGCCGCGGCAGCCCTCCTCGACGCAAATGTTCGAAACGCGGCAACCGTTCTTGTAGATGTAATCCATTTCGCCGCGAACCAAGATGCCTTCGACCTCGCCGGTCAACGCGTTGAACACGGCCGAGCCGCTGTTGCCGCCGTACGTGTCCAGATTGGCGACCATGTACTCGTCGCGCACGACCCGGGCCTCTGCGCCGTCGGCGATCTTCAAAGGCAAGCCGGACGGGTGGCCCATCACGACCAGGCCGGTGCCGACCGGGGGCCGCGCGGTGTTTTGCAGCAGCACGGGCTCGGCGTGCGTGACCGGGCGATCGAGTTTCACGACCGCGAAGTCCTCGCCCGAAGGATTGGCGACCGCGTGCACCAGGCGCGCGCATGAGAACACTTGCGACGTGGGCACCGCGCGCGGCTGGGCGCCCGAGGCCTCTAAACGGAATCCGAAGACGAAGCGGGTGTTGTCGCACGCGACCTGCGTGCGCACGCAGTGGCCGGCGGTGACGATCGTGTCGGGCGTGACCAAAAAGCCCGAGCAGAACGCCGCGGTCTCTTGCTCGTAATAGGGCTCGGAAGCGCACAGACCCGAACCCGTGCCGAAGGGACTGGTGCGCAGGCGCGAAGTGCCGTCGCCCAGGTCTTCGACGTTGGCCGCGCGAAGCAACGCGACCGTGCCGTCGGCGCGCGAACGCCAGAAAGGATCCGCGACCTCGAAATAGTCGTGGCGATTGTCGGCGCCGTAGATAACGTCCATGTGTACGGCGAGTGCTTTAGGCGCGATCAACGTCGCGATCGCGATCAGGCTTGCAAAGGCGATGACCCTGAGCATGCGGCGGTCCCTCCTGGATGCGGCTCGGGCACCGTCCTAGCGCCCGTTCCTCTGATATATGATGAGCATCCAGTTTAAGCGCTGAGGGCCGAAGAAGCGCTCGCGTAAATGAAACGCCACGGATAAATATGGTCCAAAGTGCAGGGGGAACGCGGCAAGTTTTGCCGGTTCAGAAGGTTCCGATTGATAGGTGGAATCGAAAAATCTTTTCGGGCTTGTCCGGGCCGATTTTGAACGCCAAGTCCGCGGCCACGGGGCCGACCGGCGTGTTGTAGCGATAACCGACGCCGACCGCGTCGCGATACGGGCGATCGAAATGAATGCCGCTCACGAACACGGCCGCGCCGTCATAGAACAAAACGCCCCCGTGCTCGCCGACGATGGGGAAACGCAATTCCGATTTGATCAGGTAGTATTGAGAATTGGTTTTGATCAGGCGTTGCGTGTTGCGGATCACCTTGAAATCCCCGGAGTCCTTCGGAATCCGTTCGGTGTCGGACGAGGAGTCGAAACCGCGGACGGTGTATATGCCGCCGAGCAAGAACGCGTAGCTCGTCGGGACGCCGGTCTTGGTCTCGTCGTAATCGCCGTTCAGATTTCTCAAGTAACCGGCGCGCGCCGAGTTCGCCCACACCCAGCGCGGCCCGTAGACGCGCGTATACTGCGTGTGGTTCATCTCTCCGCGCCAGAACTCGACGCCGTCGCTCGAGCCCAAGTCGGGGCGCGAGTAGTCGACGACGAAGCGGGTGAACGAGCCGCGCGTCGGCAGGAACGGATTGTCGCGGTAGTCGATGTCGAGGGTCGGGCCGATCGTCGCGACCTGCATGGTGATGGCGGGGCATTTGCCGCGGGTCGGATCGATTTCGGCATCCGGGTCGGTTTCGCTGAGACAACGGCCGTGGCGTTCGAATTCGCGGCTCGAGTCGAGCGAACAGGTTTTCCAAGTGAGTTTCATGTAGCGGGTCAGATCACGCTCGGCCAGAAAATCGACCCGGTTCGAGGTCGTGATGCGCGCTTCGTCGTTGGCCTTTTTAAACGCGAACACGCGCTCCGAGCGGGTCAGGTTCACGCGGCCGCGCGTGCGCGTGTTGAAGATGAACGGCTCGAGATAACCGGCCGCGATCTCGTGTTCGGGGTATTTCACCTCGCTGACGTTCGAGCGAACCTCGACCCGGCCTGAGATCGCGCGGCCCGTGCCCCCAAGGTTGTTGTAGCCGATGCCCGTGAATCCGCGCATGGTGACGCCACGCTCGTTGTTCACGCCCCCGCCGAAACGAAAGAGTCCCGGATCGCGCTCGGTGACGTTGATGATCAGCGTCCGCTCGGCGACGTTGGTTCCTTCCTCGAGCGTCTGCACGTCGGCGCGCTGGAACAGACCGAGCTTGTTCAAGCGAACCGTGGCCTCTTCGAGTTTTTGCGGCGTCAGGACTTCGCCGACCTTGAAGTCGGCTTCTTTCAGGATCACGCGCGATTTGGTGAATGTGTTGCCTTCGATCACGATCGCGTTCACGCGGATGCGCGGCCCCTCGAAGATGCGGAAGACGATGCGCGCCTGCGTGCCTTTGTCGTTGTACTGAATCACGTCCTCGCTCTCGTTCAAGAGCCTCATTTCCAAGAAACCTTGATTCCGGTAGAACATCTTGAGCTTGTCGAGCGAGGCCTCGAACTCATTCAGTTTCAGAGAGCGATTGGTTTCCAGTCCCGTCACCTGCGACAGCTCGAAATTTGAGAAGAACTTGTTGCCTTCGAAATCGAGGGCGCGGATCTGCGTTTGCGGGCCTTCCTCGAGCAGCAAATGCACCGTGACTTCGCTTTTCTTCTCGCCATATTCCACTCGCGAAGACAACGTGCGGGCCCGCAGGAACCCTTGGTTGCGAAGCTCCGTGACCAGGTTTTTGAATCCGCGTTCGAGATCCTGGCGGTTGTAGTAACCCTCTTTCACCAGGTCCGAGGAGTTGTTCATGATGAACTTCTGGTAGTATTTCGAGTTGCGCGACACGCGGCCCTGCACGTCGATCGAGCGGATCTTCACGCGCGGGCCCTCTTCGATCGCGTAGTAAACGCGCTTCAGGTAAGAGCCTTGGGGGTTCAAAATCTTGGTTTGCACGCCCGCATTGGGGAAGCCGCGCTCCAAGTACTCGCGGCGGATGCGCTCGCCCCCTTCGCCGGCCGGATCCAGGTTCTTGCGCTCCTCGTTGCGCAGGTCGAGCGCCTTGTAAAGGCCCGTCTGCGTCAGGTAGTCATGGCCCGAGAAATAGAACTCCCAACGATAGGGCTCGCGCACCTCGACGCGCAGGAACGCTTCGGTCTTGGCGGGATTGTAGTGGGCGTCGGGCCCGATGATCTCGGTCGCGAGATAACGGTTGTCGATCAGGTATTCGTTCAAGTCGCTGACCAGTTTGCGCGCGCGTTCGGTGGTGAGTTTGCGGCCCTGCAGGCGTCGGAAGCGCGAATCCAGACGCTCTTTCAAATCGGTGTTGGCGGTCTCGAAGATCAGCGATTGGATGCGGCAGGGTTCTTTCTCTTGGATCTCGATGTCCAGGCGAATGTTGCCGCTGTCGGTCTTGTTGAACGACAGCTCGACGATGGCGTTGAAGTAGCCTTCCTCGCCGTAATGATTTTTGATTTTCTCGGCCGAACTGACGGCCTTTTTGCGATCGAAGCGCTCGTTGGTCTTGATTTCCAGCAGCGCGCGCAGATCATCTTCGTCGACTTCGTTCGCGCCGTGAATGCGGATCTCTTCGACCAGGCGCAAAGGTTTGCCGATGACGGTCAGATCGCCGTTCGCCGCGCGGTCGATGAACACGTTCTCGTAGCGGCCCATGTTCATCAGGTAAATCACGGCTTGATCGAGCTCCGCGAGCGAAGGCTTGGCGTCGGCCTGGAACAGAGCGGGCAGATCGGCCTTGATCTTCGCTTCGTCCAAAGTCGAAAGATCGCGCAGAGCGACCGGGGCCGCCCAAAGCTGGGCGCCGCAAAGCGCGAGGCCGGCTG
>DAISHW010000277.1:0-4056 GCA_036822295.1 Bdellovibrionales bacterium
CCGGCAGGATCTTCACGCGCACCGCTTCCGCTCGGGCGCGGAACTCCTGGATCCGCCCGGCCTCGCCGGGCGCGCCCAAGGCCACGATATCCATATCCGGGTGAGTGAAGCTCAGCGAACGCGCGGTCTCGAGCCAGCGTTCCATCGGCCAATTTTTATTTTCATCGGAAGTCAGCATCTGAAAGACAACGCGGGGATTCCCGGACAAAGCCAAGCCCTCGGCCTCCCTTTTCCGTCGCCGGCATCGACCAATCCGCCCGCGCGGAACCAAGCCCGCAGGCGTGCATGAACACGTCGGTGAAGTGGAAGATCGGGCCGCCGTCCAAACTCTCGTTCAAATGGCGGAACCAGGGAGAATGAAAATGCGTTTGCCCCTTCAGGTCGAACGTCAACCCCAGGCGATCCGGGCTCTTCAAAAGACCCATCACGTAGGCGCTGAAATGAGTTTGGGTCAGATTGATGATCAGATCGTACTTTTCCGCGTCGATGGCGCGCAACTGTTCGTCCAGAACCGCGAACGACGTGAGCGCCGGCAGATCGGCGCGCCCCAAACCGGCCTGCAGCTCCTGGCGATCCATCGTCCACCAACGGCGCACGTTCGGCATCATGGCGTGAAGCATGTCGACGGGCTTGAACGTCAGCATATCGACGCGCGCGTCGGCCCGCCCGCGCGCCAGCCCGTTCACAATGGGCGCGAGCATGATCGCATCGCCCAAACGCAGCAAACTGACGACCAAAATCTTCATTTCACCAGCTCCCGCAAAGCCTTGAACACCAAGCGCTCGCCCTCTTCGGAGTTTTGCACCAATTCCGTTTGCTCCAGATCATAGATCGTCAACGGCGCTTGGTCCTCGCCCGAAATACGGGTCGTGCCATCCAAGCTCGGGCCATTGCGCATATTCCATTGCCAGTTCAAAGTTCCCCAGTCGCGGCCGATCAGCAAGCGACGGAACTCGTGGTAAACTTCCGCCCCCCGCGCGACCGAAGCGGGATGGGTCAAGACGACGAAGCTCGCGGTCACCAGCTCGCGCACGCGTTCGTTCCCGCGCAAAGCGCGCAGCGAATCGGCGTGCAGCACCTGGACGTCCGCCGGAACGATGCCCAACTCGGCGTGCATCGAAACAATGTCGGCATTCGCCTCGACGACGACGATGCGCGCGCGGCAAGACTCTCGCAACGCGCGCACGTGATGGCCCGAACCGAGACCCAAAACAAAAACGGTTTTCACCTTGTCCAAGAATTCGCGCCGGCGCGCGAGCCATTCGCGCGCCTCTTTGACGGGCGCCACGCGGGACGCGGTCAAACAACCGTCGACCCGTAAGACTTTCGCGCCCCCCTGCTCGGCCTCAAGAATCTCGATCACGCGTGATTCCGCATCTCGGCGCGCAGTTTCAGCGCCTGTTCGTTGTCGGGTTGCACGGTAAGTAGGCGCTCCAGCTCCAACCGGGCCGCAACGGTCTCGCCGCGCCGCCAGCTGAGCCACGAGAACGCCAAAGACATGCGTTCGTTCCAGCCGCCCTCGATCAGATAGGCGCGGATCAATTCCAGGGCGCGGAATTCGCGGCCTTCATGCGTGCTCCACTCGAGCGCCAAACCGAGCGCCGTTTCGTTGAGCGGATTGTATTCCAGCGCCGCTTCGATGTTTCCCCATGCCAATTCAAAATCGCCCTTCACGCGATGGCCCAAAGCCAATCCCACCCAGGCTTTGTCGTTGGCGATATTGATCTCGAGCGCGCCACGGAAATGATCAAGGGCCTCGTCCCACTGCTGGCGCTGGATGCAAAGAGTGCCCAGGTTCACGCGCAAAACATCCGACCCGCCGTTCAGGCGATGCGCCTTGTGGTAGCTGTCCTCGGCCAATTCGAATTCGCCGCGGCGAACGAAGATGTTGCCCAGGGTTTTGAAGACCTCGAACAGCTCCGCGACGTCGTCGGGCGCGATCAGCGCCGCTTGCTGCAGGTGATGCAGGGACTCGTCGATCATGTCCAGGTGGTACTCGACTTGCGCCAAAGCGTTCAGGGTTTCAAAGCGCGAATCGATCTTCACGACGTTGCGCAGGACTTTCAAAGCCTCGTCAAAACGCCCGCGCGCGCGCAGACGATTCGCGAGCTCCAAGGCGATCACGCTGTCGTTGGGATCGAGTTGCAGTATGCAGTACAGGTCTTCCATATCGAGCCGCACAGGTTCGGTGACGGACGCCCGCGCGACGGGCGCGACATCCACCGTCGATTCGCCCGACGTGAGTCTTATAATGTCCAAGGTTGCCTCCAGCATCCATTATCCAGAGCAACCGGGGTGCCAAATTTTAAAACGGAAAAGATTGGAGCTGAGGGGGAATTCCAGACTCTGGACCGGAGGGATTCACCGGTCCAGCGTCAAATGACCGTCACGCTTTTTCGTCGAGCTTGTTGTTCACGCCGCCGGTCTTGTACGCGCCGACCGCCTTTTTGCCGGCCTGAACCTGGCGCAGTTCTTTGATGATGCCCGATTTCTCCTGCTCGATGACGGACAGGATCTGCAAGTCTTGGCCAAGGATGCGTTGCACGACGTCGTTCTTCAAGTTCATGCAATTGAGCATTTCTTGCTTCTGGCCCAGCGACACGTCTTCGGCCCCCGAATGGGTCGCGGCCGCGGCTTCGATCAGGCGATCGATGCAACGGATCAGATCCAAAATCGTTTCGCGCGATTGGTAGAAAACTTCGAGGTTGTCGAAATTACCTTCCGTGAAGTTCAGAAGCTCGCCTTCGTTGAGCTGGAAGAACTTTTCCAAATGGTAGTTCTTGTCCTTGAGCAGATTGATGATGGTTTCCATTTGGTCCTCCATGACCTATTTGTTGACGGCTTCCGCGCACTTCAATTTCTCGATCGCTTCCACCCATCCTGAGTAGAGCGTTTCCATGACTTTAATGGCGTCTTCGAGCGGCTTCTTCTGGCCCGTGGCATTGCACTTGGTCAGTTGCTCCGAGACGAACATATAGAGTTGTTCCAGATTGCTGGCGATAGCGCCGCCCGCTTCGTGATTGAGCGTGTTGTTGAGCTCGTTCACGATGTCAAACGCGCGGCCGATGTTCATGCCCCGGCCCGCGATGTCTTTTTTATCGATCGCGATCGCCGCCTGCTTCATGAAACGGATCGCGCCTTCATACAACAGGAGAAGGAGCTTCTCTTTCGAAGCCGATTGAACGGACGTCTCTTTATACTTCTGGTACGGATTCTTCATTTCTTCTGTATCATTCGGTTACATTGTTCCAAAACTTAACCTTGTCCCGGCATTCCGCCGCCGCCGCCCAGTCCGGCGACGGCGCCGCCCTGACCTTTGAGCTTGCTCATGGTCTCTTCGAGCTTCGCGAACTTGTTGCGCAACTGGTCTTCCTTGCGCTGGAGCAGGCGTTCTTTGTTCGCGATCTGGTCGTTCATCTGGCTGATCTTGTCCTGCAACGCGCGTTTACGGATCGCGACCGGGCCGAACGCGGAATTTAAGACCGTGCCGATCTCGCGCTTCACCGCCGGGATGAAACCGGTGCTGAAACCGTCGCCCGCCAGGAAGCGCTGGACCGCGGCCGGGTTCTTGGCAAGCGTGTCGTTGAATTTCTTCTCGTCGTACTCGAGCGTGCCATTGCGATTGAACTGAATGCCGATTTGCGACAGGCGGTTGACCTCTCCGCCCACGCCGTATTGGGGATTCTGAATCAGCGAGCGCAGGCGGTTTTCGATGCTGCGAAGCAAGCTGTCGCCGCCAAGAGTGCTCGAGGTGTCGGTGTCCTTCGACATTTGGTTCTGTTGCTGGATGAAACTCAAAACGCCGTTGACCCCGTCCACGAACGTTTTGATTTTTCCGGTCACGACTTCGCGATCTTCTTTGACGTTCAAGTTCACCGTGCGGCCCGGGCTCGCCGGGCGCGGCTCCAGGGTCCCGCCGGGGACGACGTCCGCCACTTTGTTGTCGGCGACTTCGAACTCGAAGCCGTCGACTTATATTTTGCCGTTTTTAGCTTCGCGCTTTTCGTCGAAGTACAGATCCTGATCGCCGTCCAGGAAATAAAGCGTGGGATACGA
>DAISHW010000278.1:0-4020 GCA_036822295.1 Bdellovibrionales bacterium
GGCGAATTCGGGTCCGGTCTCGGCGATCAGGGCCACGCGGTCGCCCTTTTGCACGCCGATCTTTTTCAAGCCGTTGGCGAAACGACAAACATTGTCCTTGAGCATCTGATAGGTCATGGCTAGGGGCCGATGCCGGTCCGTTTCAGGCTCCCAATAAAACGCGACCCGATCCTTGTTATGGGGCAGATGGCGATCGATGCAGTTCACCGAGACATTGAGTTTCCCGCCCGCAAACCATTCGATCTTCACGGGCTTCTCGAATGTCACATTTTTAGTCGTGGTCCAGCCCTGGTCCCACTTCAGGCGGCCGGCGACGCGGGACCAAAACCCCTCGTTGTCTTGGATGGATTCGCGGTAAAGCTCGGCATATTTGCCGGCGTTGACGTGGGCGCTCTGGCTCCACTCTGGATTGACCGGAAATGAAACGTCTTTGGACACCTGAATCCCCCTTTGAGTCGAAGGTTTAGTTTTACCTTCAGTTGCGGTGCGGCCTCAAGGACTTGTATACTGTGGGCCTGTGCATGATCTTCTAGCTAGGCGTCACTTCCCCGAAATGACCGAAATGGAAACTCTGATCGAGAGTTTCGGCGTCCGCGCCCGTTCGCGCGTCGTCTCGGAAATCCACTTCAAGGACAAAACATTCCCGCTCTACGTGACGGTGCTGGGGAGCGCGGACCCGTTCGCGCCTTCGCTGGGGTTGTTCGCGGGCGCGCACGGCCTTGAGAAAATCGGCTCCGAGGTCGTGCTCTCGTACATGCGCACGGTGCTCGAGCTTCTGGAATGGGATTCCAGTTTTCGCGAACGCTTGAAGACCACGCGCCTGGTGTTCATGCCGCTGCTCAATCCGGTCGGGATCATGTGGCGCACCCGATCCAACGGCAATGGCGTCGATTTGATCCGCAATTCGCCGCTGGACGCCGTCGACACGGGTGGACCGATCTACCGCGGTCACCGCATCTCGAATCAATTGCCGTGGTTTCGCGGCGTGCTGGGCGAACCGCTCGAACAAGAGATCCAAGCGCTTTTCGAGGTCGTCGAACAGGAATTGCTCACTTCGAAAGTGAGCTTGGCCGTCGATGTGCACTCGGGCTTCGGCGCGGCCGATCGCTTTTGGTTTCCGTATTCGCATTCCCGCCAGCCGTTCCCTAATTTGAGCGAGACTTTCGCCCTCAAAACGCTGCTCGACCGCACGTACAGCAATCATTTTTACGCCTATGAGCCGATGTCGCGCCAGTACACGATTCACGGCGATCCTTGGGATCATTTATACGAAGAGAATCGCCGCCGTCACGGTCACGGCCTGTTCATTCCTTTCACGCTCGAGATGGGGTCTTGGACGTGGCTGCGCAAGAATCCGCTGCAGATTTTAAGAAAGGCCGGCGTCTTTGATCCCGTGATGCCGCACCGGCGTCGGCGTATTTTAAGGCGCCATTTGAATCTATTCGATTTTCTGCATCGCGCGTTGTTGTCACCGGAAGTGTGGATGGAGCAGACTCAGGAGCAGCGGGCCCGCAACCGGAAGCTCGCGATGGAGCTTTGGTATGACGGGCGCTGAACCGACCACCTGGATTTTCCTGCGCGGACTGGCGCGCGAGGCCGGCCACTGGGGCGGCTTCGTAGAGCAGTTCGCGCGCGCGTTCCCGAATGACGAAATGTTGCCGATCGATTTGCCCGGTACGGGGGAGTTCCGCGACCAGATGAGTCCGCGCTCGATTCAAGAGATTTTCACGTTCGTGCGCGCCGCCGCGGTTCAGCGCGCGCGCTCGCAAGGTCAGTTCAAACTCGTCGCGGTCTCGCTCGGCGGGATGGTCGCACAACAGTGGCTGCAGGCCCGCCCCGAGGACCTTTCGGGATGCGTGCTGATCAACAGCAGCGCGCGAAGCTTAAGCCCGGCGATTCAACGCCTGCGTTGGCAAGTCTGGCCGAAGCTGCTTAAAATCGTGGCGAACCAGGTCGTCCGCGAGCGTGAAAAGAGCGTGATCGACATTTTGATCAACGATCCGGACGCCCGCGAGCGCGCGCTTCCGCTATGGATTAAACTCGGCAACGAGCATCCGGTTTCCTACCTGACCTTCGCGAGTCAGCTCTGGGCCGCGAGCCGTTTCAAGGGTTTAGGGGCGCCCACGAAAGTTCCGGTTTTACTGCTCGCGGGAATGGGCGATCGCTTCGTCGATCCGTCCTGCTCGATGGCGCTGGCGAGCACGTGGAATTGGCCGCTCGTCAAGCATCCCTGGGGCGGTCACGATCTGACCTGGGACGATCCGGACTGGGTGCTCGTCCGCATCCGCGAATGGGTGAACAGGCGCTCGACCTCAGCGACTCTTTAGAAAAATCTGGAAGACACGCGGCGTAACCCAAAACGCCTTGCTCGCCCGGATCCACTTGCCTAAAACGGCGGGTAGAGGGGGAGAGGTCTGTCGTTCATTATATCTATATTGATAGTCGGCTTCGCGCACGCGCAAACGGGAGTTTCGACGGGCGTCATTTCGGAAACGGCCCCGCGCCGCCCGGGTCCCGTTCAATCTTCACTCGGCTTGCAGTCCAGCCAATACGTCAGTGAACGGCAAACCCTTTTTCGCGAAGTCTGGCTTTGCAAGTGGATGCGCGGGGGAAATACCGCGGACTCGCCGGACATTTGAGATTCAAAGATGAGTTCAGCGCCGGTGAAAACTGGAACTATTTGAACGTTTTTGAAGCCTACGTCGCGGGAAATGTCGGCCCCGCGGCGCTCGCTCTGGGCCGCAAAATCGAAACTTGGACGGCGTGGGAACAGGAATGGCAGACCGGTTTTCTGCAGCCGCGCTACTTGCAAAATAAAATTCGCCCCGAACTCGCCGGCCTTGCCGGGCTCTTCGCGAAAATCGGCAAGGACCGTTTGAGCGCGACGGCCGCGTTCTTGCCCGTTCACATTCCTGATTTGGGCGCGCATTTTTACACGGCCGACAATCGGTTCACGTCGCGCAACCCGTGGTTCGCGCCGCCGGCCGGCGAATTTATTTTTCGCGATCAAAGCGGCGAAATTCGTTACTCGCTGAACAAGCCCGAATACAGCCAGGTGATGTCCCACGCGGGCGCCATCGCCAAAGTCGATTATCACGCGGGCGGCTTGAGCGCGCGCCTGGCCTATGCTTATAAACCGATCTCGCAGTTCCTTTTGGGTTTTCCGTCACGGGAGCGCGTGGTGGTCGATGACGAATCGGTTTTCATGAACGTGCGCATCCACGCGCGAACGCTCTACCAGCGCGTGACCAGTTTGGAGTCCGTCTATGAAGCGGGCCGCTTAAGTTTCGAAGGCGGCGTCGCTCATGAAAACCCGGTCGATAAGCCTGCCCCCGAGGATTGGACGGCGGCGCGAATCGAGCCGGCATGGATCACCACGGCCGGCGTGACGCTTGCGCTCGAAGAGCCCGGCCCCACGGCCGCGCGAGTGAAAATGGGCCTGTTGAAGATCAACGGCGGCGACACCGACGACAGCGGTGATTTCTCTAGAGTCGGCGATTCGCTCTTTGAGCCGCGCTTTCCCTACACCGAGGCCGTGCAGCTGACGCTCTTTAAGCCGTGGCGGGGATGGTTCCGCTATCCGCTCGAGACCCAAGCCCGCGCGCTTTACGATCGCCGGCAGGACGGCGGCGTGGTCGCGTTTTCGCTCGGCGCGAACCTTCGCCGCGACTTGCGGGTCGACGCCGAGGTGGAGTTTCTGGGGCTTATCGACGATACGGCAGAGATCCGCGACGGCTTTCTTTCCTATTACCGTTCGAACGATCGCGTGGGATTGGGCGTGAGCTATGTTTTCTAAGCTCGCTTTTTGCGCGCTTCTTAGCGGCGTCGTCGGAGTCGCGCTGGGTTGCGGGCGCGAGAACGAACCCCCGGCGCCGCCCATCGCGGTCACCGTGAGCGGTGGCGGCGATTGCTTGGTCCGGGCCAACGAAAATCTGAATCGCTACATGAACGGCGGCATGAGCGACGCCGAAGTCGCCGCGTTTTGGGACTGCACGGCGCAGGCGGTAAGGGATTTTCGCC
>DAISHW010000279.1:0-4016 GCA_036822295.1 Bdellovibrionales bacterium
CGGTGCTCGTGCGGCCGATTTCGTTCTTCGAGTTCTACGGCGCGCAGTTCATGGGCTATAAAGCTATGGTCACGTTGTGTTCGTTCATGATTCCGGTGACCGCGAGTTACGTGATCGGCGCGCCTTTGCATCCTGAGCGTTTGCCGATGATGTTCGCGCTCGTATTCTGCTATTTGTTCTTCACCCACATCTTGTCGTTCTGCGTGGCGACGCTCGGGTTCTTCATGAACCGGGCGCACGCCATCACCGGCATGAAGAACCTGGCGATCTGGACGCTCGCGGGCGAGTTGATCCCGCTCGATCTTTACCCGGAACCGCTGCGCGCGTGGCTCATTCATTCCCCTTTCGCGGCGGCCGTTTACCTGCCGGTCGGTTACGTGATCGGGCGGGTGGAATTCGAGCAGGCCGCTTTTGGTTTCGTGTCGCTCGCTTGCGGCATCGCGGTGATGGGCGCGTTCGCGAGTTGGCTGTGGCGGCGGGGCCTTCGCGCCTATACGGGAACGGGGGCCTGAGCGATGCGGCGTTATTTCAAAGTCTGGTCGCATTTCTTCCGCATGAGCTGGATGGCGGATTTGGAATACCGCGTGAACATCGTCATGCGCGTGATCGGCGAGCTGTTCTGGTACCTGATGCAGCTTTCGGTGTTCGAGGTGCTTTACTCCCATACGAATACGATTTCCGGTTGGGATGTGAACGACATGCGCGTGTTCATGGGCTGCCTGTTCACGGTGGACGTGCTGTACATGATCTTCATTCAGGAAAATCTGGATCACCTGTGGAGCGTGGTGCGCAAAGGCGATCTGGATTTGTACCTGACCAAACCGATCAACTCGCAGTTCATGGTGAGCTGTCGTAAAGTTTCGGTGAGCTATTTCATCAATTTAGTCCTGGTGGTGGGCTATTTGATCTGGGCGATGTCGCGCGTGAGAACGCCGCCCGAATGGACTCAGCTCGTGGCGCTGCCGTTCTTGCTGATCTGCGGCTGGGCCGTCGCATACGCCCTGCGTTTCTTGTTCTGTTCGCTCACCATCATTCTGCAAGACGCCGGCAACGTGCAGTTCATCTGGCATCAATTCTACCGCCTTGGCACGCGGCCCGACCCGCTTTACCCGCGCGCGCTCAGACGCTTCGTGCTGATGGTCTTTCCTTTGGGATTCTTCGCCTCGGTCCCGTCGCGGGTGATCGTCGAAGGAGTCGAGCCGCGTTTGCTCGTCGCGGCGCCTTTGATGGCCGCCGGTCTGGTTATTTTGTCCAACGTCGTTTGGGAAGCGGCGCTGAAACATTACGCCTCGGCCAGCAGTTGACCCGGCATTCCTTTTGCTCGATTATTCATCAACGTTGAGCTGGAGGATGTATGGCTAAAAAACGGAAGACATCGATCAAAAAAGTCTCGCCCCGCCGCACTCAAGGGAAAATTTGGGTCATGGCCCTCGATCCTTTCGCCGATATCGATTTCAACCCGTTGTTGCGGTTCGCGCGCACGACGGCGGAAAAAGCCGGCGCGAAACTTCATGTTGCCTATGTGCTGGCGCCGGCCTCTTTGAATTGGACGGGTGATTTTTCCGGACCCTGGATTTCAAAATATCGCCCGGTTTCGCAGACCAAACTCGATCAGATTTTGGGCGAGAGCGATCTGACCGGCGTGGTCGTGCCCTGCAAGAATTCAGGTCAGCGCGAGGCCGTGAAGGCTCTGCTCGGATATGTGCGCAAAGTGAAAGCCGAATGCGTTTTGATTTCGACCCACGCGCGCAGCGGACTCGAACGATTGGTGGGCGGCAGCTTCGCCGAGACGCTGATTTTGACGGCCAAGGTTCCCGTGATGGTGACCAATCCGACGTGCGATATACCGAACACGGTCAAAAAAATCCTGATGCCGACGGATCTGACCGACAAGGGCGAGCGCTTCGTGAAGGCCATGAGCGATCATGCCAAACGCTTGGGCGCGGAAGTCGTGCTTTATTACAAGCAACCCGATCCGCTCGATCCCATCATTCAGCAGGGCGTGTACTCGCTGGGCGGGGGATGGGTGAGCGCGCAGAGTTACATCGAATCCGAGATCGCTTTCAAAACCAAAGAGATCGAAAAGATGGAAGCGCTCTTTCGGAAGTACGATGTGAAGGCCACTCACGTCGTCGATTCCTCGCCGGGCGATCTGATCGAGAGCATCAACAAAGCCGCGCTCGATACCGGGGCGGACATGGTGAGCTTGCGCACGCGCGCGGGCTCGTGGACCGCGAGCCTGCTTGGCAGCGTGGCGCGCGGACTGGTTCGTCACGCCCAGATTCCCGTTATGGTACAGCGCTGAGACTTCGACGATTTTCCGAAAATTCGCCCGCTCGGGAGTTTCGGGCGGGTGGGTAACTCCTTGAACTTATAAACGATTCCCGCGCCGGTACGGCGCCCGGCTTACGCGGCCAGGACCTTCGTCCGAAGGTCCTGTATGGGCGTTGGATATATAAGGTCAATCGGGGCGCTTTCGCTGGCGGTGAGCTTGTCGGCTTGCGCGCCCATGGAAAGTTCGCGCATGCGCGCCGCTATGAACGCGATCACGCGCGCCCCGCAGGGATCGCCGCCCGCCACTGCTCAACCCGGTCCAACGCAAACCTGGAAGGGTTTGAAGATATGCTCGGATCTCGACTTCAAAGGTCTGACTTGGTCGGATGGCCTGGAGACCGGCGAGCGGGATCCGTTCGCGCTGGCGCTCAATATCTCGGGAAGTTTCGAGGGCTCCGCCGGCTGGGCGAACCTGAGCACGAATTTCGACGGTCAGGGCATGTCGATGGGATTGCTCAACCAAAATCTTGGTCAAGGCACGCTACAGCCCATGTGGAGCGAGATGCGTCGCGGTCATGCGGCTCTGATGGGTTCCGTTTTTTCCGCGGCGAATTTGAAGTCGCTCAACAAGATGATCGACAAATGGGAGGCGCAAACGCGCGTCGCCGCGCTGAACATCAACGATTTCGGCTATTCTGAACTCGATGAGCCGCTGGTGATCGCCAGCGAACTTTCCATCGATCCCCTTGAGCTTCAAGAGGTCACGACCGCGCTGCTCGCGCGCAATCAAGAGTCGGTGACATGGGCCAAGATCACTTTGTTTTTGAAAAGCAAGTTCAAGACCGATTGGTCGAAGGAATTGAAGTCACTCGCGGTCAGCGCGCCTTATCGAAGCATTCAGGTGCGTCGCGCGGAAGCGCTGCACGCGAAAACGATGGACCTGATGAACGTCTACAAAATGTCCGAGCTGCGCAGTTACTTGTTCTTTTTCGACATCGTCGTGCAAAACGGCGGCATTTCGAGCGCGGTCCGCGAACGCTACACGGCTTGGCTCAAAACCGGCGGCGTCGCGACGGAAAAGCAGAAGCTCACCAAGCTGCTCGAGCTTCGTTTGACCGCGGTGAAAGCGCAATACGTCGGCGACGTTCGCGCGCGCAAAATGGCGATCTTGAACGGGGCGGGCGTCGTCCACGGCGACAAGCGCGACTTCGCCAAAGAGTTCTGCGTCGATCTCGGCCAAAAGCTTTTCATGAACTGAAATTTATCTCGGAAAATCACTGGTCCAGGTGGGGAAATCGGTGGGGCTTGAGACGCCCCCGCTCGTGGAATTTTGCCCCCGCGGAGCTTGTACTCGCAATGGATGAATGGCTGTTCTCGGCATGCCGGGTGCTTAGAAAATCCGGTGTATGAGGACCTAACATTCTAAGGAGTACAACATGAAATCCCATCCGCAACGCAAGACTTACACCGCGCTGTTGGGAATTCTCGCTGCTGCATGGATAGCCGGCTGCTCGTCGGTGCAGAAGGCGGAATATTCGCCCAACTCGAATCCGTCCGAAGAGATCAGTAGGCTCGGGTCGGACATCGATCGAGCTGTCGGCCAACAGCACGACGTGATCGCCCCGACCGATATCACCCGCAGCCAGAAACATCTGACTCAGGCCAAACAGACGTTCCAGGATCAAGGCGAGATGGCCGACTTCTGGGATCACATGGCGCTGTCCCGGGGTTATTTGAACCAA
>DAISHW010000280.1:0-3982 GCA_036822295.1 Bdellovibrionales bacterium
GTGCGCCGCAACTGGTGGGTCTACCGAAAAGATTTTCTGGCCAATATTTCGCCGACGCTCGCGGACCCCGCGTTCATGATGCTTTCGCTCGGCGTGGGGCTGGGCGCCTTCGTCGCCGACGTGGGCGGCCGCAGTTATATGGCGTTCTTGGCTCCCGGCATGGCGGTGTCGACCGCGATGTTCACGTCGTTTTTTGAAACGAGCTATGGCTTCTACGTGCGCATGACGTTCGAGAATATTTTTAAAGCCATGCTCACCACTCCGATCGGCATTCGCGAAGTCGTGATCGGCGAATTCATTTGGGTCGCGCTCAAATCGGCGCTCATGGCCGCGTGCGTGACGGTGGTGCTGCTGGGTTTTGGTCTATTCGAGAATCCCTGGCTCCTGCCGCTTTCACCGATCATCGGAATCGCGATCGGTTTGCCGCTGGGCGCGATGGGCCTCCTGTCGACTTGCTACGTGAGCAACATCAACCAATTCCAAACCGTTTACTCTTTTTTGATCGCGCCGCTCTATTTCATGTCGGGCATTTTCTTTCCGCTCGATCAAATGCCGGCGTGGGCTCAGTGGCTCGCGGCGGCGCTCCCGCTTCATCACGGCGTCCGCCTGGCCCAATCGCTCTTCTGGGATGAAAACCTTCTTCAGGTCTGGGCGATTCACTTGCCGATCCTGCTGGTCTACTCGGCGGGCCTGCTCGCTTGGGCTTACGTGCAGCTGCGCAAAAAATTGCAGACCTGACGGGGCCTGACCCCGTCCCCTGCGGGGTATGAAAAACAATCCGAGCGCGGCGACGCAATCGCCATCGGCGCGCGAACGCCGCGCAGTTTCTTCACTTCGCCGCGCAGCTTCTCATATTGTTTACCCGCTTTGTCGGCGGCCTTGGTGGTGGAGCTTTCAACCCTTATCCCTGGACGCCAAGGACCCTGTCATCTATTCTCAAGCCGAACTTTTCGCCGGAGTCGTTATTCGTAGGCTTTACCCCCTTATGATCACCCTGGCCGCTGTCGGTTTTGTCACGCTGCTTAAGCTGGGCATCACCGCGCTCACCGGCATATCGAGCCCGCTTTTGCTTTATTATTCAGCCGTGATTTTCTGCGCTTGGTATTTGAAACCTCAATACGGACTCTTGGCCGCGACATTGGTGCTCTTGGCCGCGCACACGTTCTTCTTCGGATCCGGGAATTTTTTCAGCTGGCCGAGCGCCGAAGAGTTATTCCGTTACTTGCTGTTCTCGGCCGACTCCCTGGTGATCATCGCGATCGCGACGGCGCTGCATCGCAACCTCAAACTCAGCCGCCACAGTCAGCAGCTGCGCGAGAGCGCCGAGTCGCTGCGGCAATCGCAACAGTTCCTGGATTCGGTGGTCGAAAACATTCCCAACATGCTCTTCGTGAAGGACGCCAAGCATTTGCGTTTCGTGCGGTTCAACCGCGCCGGCGAGGAGTTGCTCGGTTATCCGCGTGAAAACCTGATTGGCAAAAGCGACTATGACTTCTTTCCGAAATCCGAGGCCGACGCGTTCACCGCCAAAGATCGCGCGGTGCTCGAGGACAGCCGCGTCGTCGATATCCCAGAGGAACCGTTGTCCACCAAGACCGGCATCCGCTACCTGCACACGAAAAAAATTCCGATCTTGAGCGCCGATGGACGCCCGCTTTATCTGCTGGGCATCAGCGAGGACATCACCGAGCGCAAGACAGTCGTCGAGGAACGCGTCGCGCGGGCCGAGGCCGAGAAGACCGCCGCCCGCCTTCAATTCCTTGAGCAAGCCAGTCGCGCGCTCAGTCAGTCCTTGCATTTGCCCGACACCCTGAACGCCTTCACCCAGATCGTCGTCGAGCATATGGCCGATTGGTGCGAGATCGTTTTGGTCGGTGAAGACGATCAAACGATTGAAGTCGTGGTTCAGGCGAATCGGGACCCCGCGCGCGGCCAATCGCGCCTGGAATTCCGCAACGACTTCGAGCCGAGCCGCAATGACGCTTATGGCGTGGGCCGCGTGATCCATTCCGGCGAACCGCAGTTTTACGCCGATCTGAACGCCGACATCCTGGATCAGGGGGTGCTCGAACCCGTGCGCCGCGCGAGTCTGAAAGCCTTGGGCCTTCACTCGGTCATCATCGTCCCCATCAAGGCGTACGGCGGCGTGATGGGGGCGTTGACGCTGGCGACGGCGGCCGGCGGCCGCACCTTCGGCGAATTCGATTTGTCGTTGGCCACCGATCTGGCCAAGCGCGCGGCGCTCGCGATCGAAAACTCGCGCCTGTTCATGAAGGCGCAAGAGGCCAGCCGCGCCAAGAGCGCTTTTTTAGCCAACATGAGCCACGAAATCCGCACGCCGCTCGGCGCGATGTTGGGTTTCGCGGAACTACTGGCCGACGAGAAACTCGCGCCGCAAAACATGAAGTACGTGCAGACGGTTTTAAAGAACGGCCGCCAACTCTTGCGCATCGTCGATGAAATACTCGATCTTTCAAAAGTGGAATCCAATCACGTCGCGATTGAAAACATCGAGTTCTCCCTGCCGACGTTGATCGAAGAGGTGATGTCGCTGCTGGAAGTGCAGGCCCGCGAAAAATCGCTGCGCTTCCGCGTGCAAGGCGTCGCCGATCTGCCGGAACGCGCGGTTTCGGATCCGACTCGACTTCGCCAAATCCTTTTCAATGTGATCGGCAACGCCATTAAGTTCACCGCCCGGGGTTCCATCGACATTCGTATCGAAGCGAAGGCGAACGCCGAAGGTCGCTCGATGGTGAAGATCGAAGTTCAAGACTCCGGCATCGGCATGACCGAAATACAGCGTGAAAAGCTCTTCGAACCGTTCATGCAGGCCGACAGCTCGATGACCCGCCGGTTCGGCGGCACGGGCTTGGGACTTTTCGTTTCGCGCCGCTTGGCGCGCCTGCTGGGCGGCGACGTCGTGCTGAGCGACAGCGATCCGGCGCGCGGAAGCCTGTTCACCATCACGGTGAATGTCGAGATTCCGCGCGTGCGGATGACGATGACTCAGCCCGCGCGCGCCATCATGCCCCCCGCGGCCACCGCCGCCAAGCGCGGACGCGTGCTGATCGTCGACGACGCGCCGGACAACCGAACGTTGATCTATCACTACGTGAACCGCATGGGCTTCAATGCGGACCTTGCCGACAACGGCGCCGAGGCCGTCGACAAAGCGCTGAACCAATATTACGACGTCGTGCTGATGGACGTGCAAATGCCCGGCATGGACGGTTTTGAAGCCGTCAAGGAGTTGCGCGCGAAAGAATACGATCGCCCGATCGTCGCCCTGACCGCGCATACGATGAAAGGCGACCGCGAGCGTTGTTTGAACGAAGGTTTCGATGAGTATTTGGGCAAACCCATCGACCGTGAATCGCTCCGCCAAACTTTGGACCGTTACGCGGACCCCGCTTTAAGGACCTGACTATGAAACGCATTTTATTCCGGTTCGTCCTGCTTTCATTTTCCGTGATCTTGAGTTCCTGCGCGACCTCGAAAATTCCCGAAAGCGCTCCGCTGGTCCTGATGACCGACTTCGGTTTGCGCGACGGCGCGGTCAGCTCGATGAAGGGCGTCGCGTACACGGTCGAAAAGTCCCTTGTCGTTTCGGACTTGAGCCATGAGATCCCGCCGTACAACATTTGGGAGGCCGCTTACCGCCTTCAGCAGACCTATGAATTCTGGCCGCCGGGAACGGTGTTCGTGACCGTTGTCGATCCCGGCGTCGGCTCCGATCGCAAATCCATCGTCGTCCGCTCGAACTCGGGCCATTACTTCGTCGGTCCCGACAACGGACTGTTCACCCTGGTCGCGGACAACGGCGGCATTCAATCCGCGCGCGTGATCTCGGAAGCCCAGCGCCGGCGCGCGGGCAGCGAAGAGTCGTACACCTTCCACGGTCGCGACGTTTACGTCTTCGTCGGCGCGCAACTGGCCGCGGGACAACTGCAGTTCGAATCGATCCGCCAGGAACTGCCCGCCC
>DAISHW010000281.1:0-3977 GCA_036822295.1 Bdellovibrionales bacterium
CGCGCCCGCCAAGCCCGGTGTGCAGATCGAGCAAAATCACGTCGCGGCAATAGGGCATCACGCTCTTCAACTTCAGGGTTAAAAACTGGATCTGGGGTTCCGCTTCAAAACCGCCGAACTCCAGCCCTTTGGGATCCTCGAACTGACCCAAGCAGATCGCGCGAATGAGCTCGTCCATGGGAATGTCATCGAAGAAGGGCTTGCCCTCCCGCCAACGAAACGCGCGCGCCAGACGGCTCGGGCCGGGTCGCAAAGGTTCTTCGGGCACAAAGCGCTTGGTGAGCTCGGCGCCGCGCGGATTCTTCAGCCGGTACATCTCGGTGCCGGCCGAACAATTGCGATTCAAGTTGACGTGATTCTCGGTCGAGCGGCGATGATGTTTGAAACCCCATGGATTCAAAGCGTGCACGATCAGAAAACCGGTTTGCGAACGATTGATCGAGGGCCAGAGCTCCTTCAAAAACATCGTCTGGATGGCGCTCCCCGCGTAGGTCTCGAGCCCGTGCACGCCGGAGCTCAACACGATCAGCCGCTCAGGGCTCAAGGTCGCCGGCAGGTACGTCCAATCGACGAAAAGATCGTCGTCGGTGCGACTCGGCACCCGCCATTCACCGACTTCTTTCGGACCGGGCAAGTCTGTGATCATCCGCTTAAAACCCGCGCGTGACGCGTGGTAATCCTTCGGGAAATAGGTCATCGCTTTGACCCTAATCCACGAAAATCCTGATCCAAAGCAAAAACTTGACGGGGCGGGGACGGGTGGCTAAGAATACCGTTTCCGACCTGATTGCGCGAGTAGCTCAGTTGATAGAGCGTCGCCTTGCCAAGGCGAAGGTAGCGGGTTTGAATCCCGTCTCCCGCTCCAATTTCCCCACCGGGAAGTCGGCCGCACCACGCATGAAAGTGAAATGACTAAACTGTTAGAGGATTCGTTAGGTTCGATCTAAGGCAAAATGCCTTTCCTGATCTTTCGCGAAATTTCCTTCGCGGGCTTGTCGGCGGCTTGTTTCTGACCCCCTTGTTTTTCGGATTTTTCGGAGTGCAACAAATGTCGCACCCGAATTGTAACACCCTGAAATTTCAAAGCGATCAGTTCTGAGCGCACGATTGCCCGCAAGTGCTATCGAAAAGCGCGAGTTTCGCGACTGAGATAGCACGATCTACTCTGAGCGCCACCTTGCCAGCATTTGGGCTCCGTCTCCGTATTGGGTTTTCCAAGAGGAAAACAACAAGAAGGAGGCATCTATGGATGCACAAGAACTAAGCACCAATCACCGCGGAAAAACGAATACAAAGGTCGTCACTAAAGACGTCATTATTCTTCGCCGGATGCGCATTGTTCGCAGGATCAACCGCGACGATGCAGCGAAGGCGATTGAGCGTTCTGTGAAATCGCTTGAGCGATTTGAGAATGGAAGGTCGAACCTTTCGACAGAACAAAAGAAAGCACTTGTCCGGCGCTACCGCTTCACCTGGCAAGAATTTCTGTCCTATATGGACGGCGAATGTGATCTGCCGGATCTTCCGTCTCGCTCCACTTATCCGAGCAAGGAAAAGCCGCGCGAGGAAGGACGGAAGTATCAAAAAGTCGTCTCGAAAGAGGCACGCGTTCTCAAGATTATGCGAAAAATGGCGGGCCTTACGCAGCCGGAAGCGAGCGCGAAGTGCGGCCTTCACCGAAGCTGCGTTGACCATCTTGAAAATGGACGCGTGGAAATCACCCGCGAAAAAATCGAGCAAATGGTCAGAGCCTACGGCTTCAAAATGTACGTCTTTGAGGAACTGATGGAAGCGCCCATGTTGCGCGACGAAGTTCTGCAAGACTGCCTCAAAATTCTGACCGTTTTAGACAACGAAAAACTTCGGGCCGTGAAAGCACTGCTCGACAATTTCCGCTAATCGCAACCGATTAACGATGCAATTCAATCAACTAAAAGGAGATTTCAAGATGGAAAATAAGGTGCAAAATATCGAAAGAAAAGCCGCAAAGAAGCCAACCAAATCGGCGGCGTCCTATGCTTCAATCCGCATACCGCAAGAACTGAAAAAGAATGCAAAAAAGTGGCGCGACTACGCCAATCGAAATAAGACCGGGCGCAAAATCAAATTGCATGAGGTCCTAGCTCTCGGACTCGAACGGATCGAAGAAAAAGACATTCAAGAGTTGCAAGACAAATCGCTTACGCACAAAGAGCGTCTGGAGATTTTGCGGCAGAAATATATCAAAACGCACGGTCATATTTCCGAAGACGATTTCATCGGCTTCACGATGAAGCCGGAATTTCAGGAGTTCCTAGCGCAGAATGAAAATCTAGCTCCCGCTGCGTGAGCGGAGCAAAGGCCATCGATTCCGGCGCCGCAGGACGCGGCGCCGGAATCGGCGCGCCGGTTCATTTTTCCTGAGCGGACCGAAACTTTTCAATCCGGGTATATGCAATCTTGTAGTGCATCGTCGGAACATCAAGCCAGTGGGAAACGGTGACGGTTTTCTTGTTCACGCGCACCACCGGAAGCCAGCTTCCGATATAATAAACATCGTCGCCGACCTTGATCGTTTCAGCTGAAGCGACCAGGATACCGGACTCTTGCCGTTGCGCCTCGATCTCAGCAAGGCGCCCTTGCCAATATGCGAGTTTTTCCTGGGCCTGGATGAGTCTGGGATTTGTCGCCTGAGCCCACTTGGAAAGCTGTGCGATTTCTTTTTTCGCGTCGCTGATCCGATTGCCGACAAACCGGCGACTTTCAAGGCGCTTGTCCGCGCGTGCGAGATCGGAAGCGCGGTCTTTGAAGTATTCAGCTTTGCCGCTTTCTTCAACGGATTTGCTCATATTCCTTCGAATACGTTCGATGTCGCGGCGGTGTCGGCGTTCGCTATGATGTCCGACAAGGATCGGCTGCCCGAAGGGAATCGCCGAGCCAATTTTCGAGGCGGTACTGTAGCGACTTTCGGCGCGGGCCTCGGCATTGGCGGCGTAAGTTTCATAGCGTTCCGCCTTCGCCAGTTTGCGGTCGATATCGCTTTGCACTTGTTCGGCGAACGACTGACGGCCGCTCGTCGTGAGCTGTTTCAGAATGTCACGGCTCGGGTCTTCAAAAAAGGACCAGGCGCCGCGAAACTTGCGGCCTTTGATGTCGCGGAAAAATGCGTCCATTCCAAAGACATTGCCTCTTACGACCCACACCGGACGCGGCTTTTTGCCGGGCCTTGAGGGTGTTGTCATCGTGGCCTCGACTTGCAGCCCGAAGGCTGCAAGCGTGGGCTGCTCAGAGTTTTGAGAAACTGCGTTTTCGACTTCTTGATTTTGCATGATAAAACCTCTTTCGTTTTTTGTTGTTGGTTAGTCGATCTTCGAGAACAAAGGCGGAACGGATGCGGCGGCGATGGCGTCCGTCATGTAACGCCGGTCAAAAGACAGGTAACGGCTTTGACGACAGATCAGGCCGCTTTCCGAAATCGTCGGCGCTTGAAATGGATTCGTGTCGATGTTGAGCCAGCCTTTCCAAATAGCGCACGACTTCGAGCCGTAAAAGCGATAGCCGCGCAAAGTGCGTTTGCCTTTGGGTTTGAACGTGAGTTGAACGCTTTCGGCGTACTGCGCGTAAGAGCTGACTTTTACGTCTGTAAGCGTGATCTGCATGACGATTGCGCCAATGCCGAAATCATTCATGAGCAAAAGCGTGTATTTTTCGCCGCCTTCGAGTTGAGTCAGTTTGTGGAACTCGCCGCCGGTTTTCGTTTCTTGATGGCTTTGCATTTTGAACCTCCTATGGTTTTCAAAAAAACATTTTTTCCCCGCCAGGGACGCCCCAAGCTTGCTTGGCGGGGGGAAAATAGAGAGTGCTTGGCGCGTGTTGCTCGACTTCTCGCTAGAGGCCCTTTCGGGCCGATCACGAGGCATGACAGCCCTGAAGGGGCTGGCGGGACTCGGGGAAAAGAGAAGGCGAATTGCAAGACGTGAAAAGGGCGATCCAAAATG
>DAISHW010000282.1:0-3918 GCA_036822295.1 Bdellovibrionales bacterium
CTAGGATGTCGAAACAATAGTGCTCGCGTGAGTGGCGCTGGGCCGGCAGCGCGAACCAACGGCCGCGGGCCGCCCAGCTTTCGCGGCCGACCTCGGACCAGCTCAAAAACAACGTCGATTTGGCGCGGGTGACCGCCACGTAAAGCCAGCGATCAAATTCGGCGAGCTCGCGCGCGCGCTGATCGCGCACCCGCACGTTCTCGAGCGGACTCGGCACGAATTCGCCCGTCTCTTCATCTTTGAGCGAGAAGAAGTAGCGGCCGTCTTGCGCGGCGAAGGGCTCGGCGTTCGATGTGCGCGGCGATTCACCCATTCGGGGCACGATCACATGTTCGAACTGCAATCCCTTCGCGCCGTGAATGGTCATCAGATTGATGGCGTTGGGCTCTTGCGCGGACGTCGCGTCGCCCTCGCTCGATTCCATGGGGTCCGAAGCGCCTTCCAGAAAATCGAGCACCGAGACGCCTTGCTCGCGCTCAAGCCGGCGCGCGCGGTGGATCAGCTTCCAAAGGTTCGATTCTTTGCGGCCCGCGGGATCATTGGCCAAGCTCAAATCCAGGTATGCGGCTTCGATCAAGGTTTCTTCGAAGGCCGTGGCAACTCCCCGCGCGTTCACGAGCTGCAGCGCTTTCCTTAGGCGACTGACGGATTCATGATCTTCGACGACCATGAGTCTGCGCCAGAGCGAATCGGGTTTGCGCTCCATCCATTCGCCCAGCGTTTGGTCTTTGACGAAGAACCACGGCGAGCGCAACAAAATCATCAAATTCAAATTGTCGTGCGGGTTGACCAGGAATTTCCACAGGGCTTGCGCATCGATGACTTCGCGGCGCTCCAAGAATCCGCGCGCGGCGTGCACGTGAGTCGCGTAGCCCGCGGTCCTAAGCGCTTTGGAAACGTCCATCAGCGCGCGGTGCGTGCGGCCGAGCACGCAGATCTGTTCGAGTCGGGCGCCGGCATTCACGTGACGAGCGACTTCCGCAGTAATGGCGTTGAGTTCATTTTCCGGGTCCCGCGCGCGCACGAGCCTTGCGCATTCGCGCTGGGGCGCCGCCGGCGGATCGCGCGGATCCATGGCGACGAAGTCTTCGCCGATCGAGGCCATGAAATCGTTGATCCATAAAAGCAAATCGGGCCGCGAGCGATAGTTTTTCAAGAGCTCGCGCTTCTCGCCTCCGCCGGACAGGATTTCCCGCTCGGCTTGATCGAAGACGCGGACTTCGGCGCCGCGGAACAGGTAGATGCTCTGTTGGGGATCGCCGACCACGTATTTCGGCCGATCGCCGATCAGGGCGGAGAGCACGGCCACCTGCAGCGGTGAGGTGTCTTGATACTCATCGATCATCCAGAAGTCCCAGTTCTCGGCAAAGACTGAGCCCAAGAACGGCTTCTCCCTAAGCATCTCCAAACTTTTGAGCTCCAGGTCGACCATTTCGAAGCGGCCCTCGCGGTCCTTGAGCGCTTTGAGTTTTTCGGCGAAGGCTTGACCAAGAGGCAGGAACTCTTCCCAAGCCAACACCATGTCTTCCCAAAGCGCCTGGTTCCAACAGGGCTTCGCCATCTCTTTTTTGAAGTCTTTGAGCAGTTCCTCGGTGCGCTCATGCCAGACTTGCAGGTGTGCCTGCTTTTTCGAGTTGCGCGGCTTCCAAGGCAGATCCACGCCGTCGAGTCCTTCGCCTTTCCATACGGACGAAAACCGCAAAAGCGCGGCGGCGAAATCGCGCCACTTGTCGTCGTCGACTTCTTCACGCACCGACAGCGCCAAGTTCTTCAAAACGCCGCTCCAGCGCCGACGCTCTTCTTCGGCGAGCGCCCGGAGCTCTTCGATGCCGGCGGGGCTGAGCTCACCCTGCTCGCGAACGGCCCGTTCATAGCCGCGGCACATGGCGAGCGCGCGCGCGAATCCGTAAGTCTCGAGCCACGTGAGTCCTTCCGGATGCTCGACCAGCGTTTCGCGAAGAGCCAGTCGCGCTTGACGTGAAGCTTCGGCTTCTCCCACGATTTGAAATCCCGCATCGAGTCCCGCCAAGTGGCCCACTTGGCGCATGAATCCATTGAGTAAACCGTGAATCGTGGTGATCTGCAGGCTCGAGGGATCGCTCACGAACTGCAGCAAACGCGGGTCGCGCAACTCGCAGGCTTTTAAGATCAAGCGCTCTTTCAACTCTTGAGTGGCTTTGCGGGTGAACGTCGTCACGACGACGCGCGGGCGCGCGCCGGCGGCGGCGAAGGTACGGAAAACTTCGACGACTTTCTCGACCAATCCCCAGGTTTTTCCCGCGCCCGCGCCGGCGCGAACGATCGAATGATTTAACCGAGGTGGGGCGCCCTGCATAGGGTCCTCCATGCGCAAGAGTCGCAGATTTTCACCAGCACCGGAGAGGGATTCAATTTTCCGGCCTGAATGTCGCCAATGGCGGCCGATACCAGCCCGGACAATTCATGAAACAGCTCCGACTTGGCGATATCGTCGATCAGGTTGCGATGTTTGTCGGACACGTCGTAAAGATCGGAGCGATCCAGCTTCGCGTGAAAACCCTTGCGGCGATCGTCGTCTTTCACGACGTAGTAATTGGCGGCGTCCACCCGCCCGGCCGGCATGCCGGCGAATCCGCGTTCGAGCAGGAGCGCGTAGAGCGGCATCTGGAATTTTCCATTCTTAAGCCAACTCGTCCAATTGGTTTGGCCGGTCGCGCTTCCCTTGTAATCGATCAGCGCGTAGTGACCGGCGCCGTCCGCATCGATCCGGTCCAAGCGGCCGCGCATTCTCACCGGCGTCACGTCCGCGGTCGGCGCTTTCGCATCGACGTCCCAATGGCACTCGAAAGCGACTTCACGCCCCACCGTCCGAGTTTCAGGGAAACGTTCGCGCCACTCAGATTCAAAATTCAAAAATTGTCGACCTAAGCGCGCGTGTTGCGCTTTGACCGCGGGCCAAAGCCGCTCATCGCCGATGCGAATATTTTCGCGCGCGCGCGCTTCTTCGATGAACGCTTCGATCTCGCTATCGCTGCGTTGGGCCGTAAAAGGCTCGACCGTCAGACTCTCCAGCACGGCGTGGAGCAAGCTGCCGCGGCCGCGATGATCCAAATCCAGATCCAGCGCCGGATCGTCCGACAGGTTCAATTTTCTTCCGGCCGCGAAGATGAACGGACACTGGTGATAACTTTCGAGCGACGAGGCCGAGAGCCTGGCCTCCTCGCTCGTCCCCCATGTATTGACCGAGATATCTTGATCGCGCGTGAGCGCCGTTTGCAGATCCAGCATCCGCGGCGCGCTGGCCCCCCGCAAAGCACCCATCTCGTCGAGCGGGAGCCGCTGAATCTCATCCCAGCGGGTGCGCCCGGGCGCCTCGGCCTCTGTTTTCAGGCGATCGCCGACAAATCCCGCCCACATCCAAAAGCGCGAGGGCGTCAGCACCTGGCCTTGAAAGTCCGTGCCTGAAAAGCCAAGCCGCAGTTCCGACCAAGGTCGGCGCAAAAACCAAAGAAACTCGAACTCGCGTTCTTGCCGATCGGTCGTGCCGATCGCAAAGCCCGTGTCGGCGAAGATCTTCGCGGCCTCGTTCGCGCTCACCGGAGAAGGCTCGCTGGAACGCAAGCCCCCCTCATGCAGATTCAAAAACACGGCGTGCGTGGTCGGTAGCCAGTCGGCGGAACTGTGCGGTACGCACCAGATGCCACGCTCGTCGCCCGGAGTGAGCGTAAGCTCACGTCGCGCCAATACGCCCTCTAGATATTCGAGCCACTGACGTACCTCGAGCTCCAGAGCGCGCGGCACCTCTTCGCCAAGCACCTGTAGCAACGCGAGCAAACGTTGGTTTTCGAAATCGGCGTTCCACGCGCGCAAGGCCCACGCCAGAAATGACGCCAAGTCGACGGAACCTTCCGGCCATTCCCCGGATTCAAAAAGCTGGCG
>DAISHW010000283.1:0-967 GCA_036822295.1 Bdellovibrionales bacterium
ATTGAAAGGCGAATGATAACTAGCATAGTGGCGATCGAACACGCAGATCACGGTGGAGCCTAGGTGAAACATCCCCACCTCTTGGCCGATGGCGATCGAGATCGCCGGGTCGTAGGTGCGGTCGCTCGGCGCGTGCCAGAGCCAGCGATTGGTGATGATCGAGGGATCGAGCGTCACCGTCATGTGGCCGACGTTGGTGGCGCCGACCAGAACCATGGACCACTTGCCCTCGGGCGCCTCGAAATTCAAAACCACGCGCTCGTTCAGACAAAATAACCGGCGAATGTTCGTCACGCTCCACTCGTTCACCGGCCAAAGCAAGCCCGGGATATGCAGCGCCGACACGAGCTGCCCGCTCGTCGCCGCGTGAATGCGGTGATAATCGGCCGGGCATAAATAATACGTGTAGAAAGATCCGCCGTCGTAAGCGGCCAGACGGTCATCGCGACCCAAGAGTTCACCCAGATCGTACGTCCACCCCTTGGCCTGAACGAGCTGATTGCCCTTGATCACGCCCGTCTCGGTGAGCCGCCCATCGACCGGATGAACGATTCCGTTCTTGGCGGGCGTGACGGGGCGAAGACCCTCTTTGAGTTTACGGGTGAAGAACGCATCGAAGGTCGGATATTCGCTGAGCGGCAGCTCGGCATCGGGAATATGGATATGGAAAAAATTCGCGAATCCCGTCAATAGCAGCGGCCTTAAAGGGCGGGGCAACGGGATGCGCATCAATACACCGAAACCCCGGCTCATCAAGCGCTTCGGGAACCACGGAAACAGCCAGGCCATGAACCAGGACTTGAAAGCATTCATTGCGACCAATTTAGAAGCTCAGTAGAACGGAGTCCATGAGTCGCACTCTGCGCAATGTGAAAGTCGGGCTGGATGAGTCGCTCGAGGACCAATTGGCCTGGATGGCCCCCGGCTATTCCGATTACCGCGTCGTGCGGCAAAGCGTGGACGCGCG
>DAISHW010000283.1:1002-3913 GCA_036822295.1 Bdellovibrionales bacterium
TTGAAAACGGCGAAAAGGCCGAGCGCGCGCGAATCGAAGTCGAAAGAGTGCCGTCTTTCGGCGACCGCCCGGTTCTGATCTTGGGGGCAGGCCCCGCGGGACTGTTCGCGGCGCTCCGCCTGGCCGAGCGCGGAATTCCCTGCCGCCTGCTCGAGCAGGGCTCCGAAACCGGCAAACGCGTGCTGGCCATCGCCAAGTTCTGGCGGAGCGGCACCCTGGATCCGCGCAACAACGTCGGTTTCGGTGAGGGCGGCGCAGGCCTGTTTTCCGACGGCAAACTCATCACCCGCATCAAGTCGCCGCATATTCCGTACGTCATGCAACGGCTCGTGCAGTTCGGAGCACCGCCCGAGATCGAGTTTCAAACCAATCCCCACGTGGGCTCGGACCGTATCCGGCGCGTGATCCCAAAACTGCGCGAGCACTTCAAGGCGCTGGGCGGACAGATCCAGTTCGACGCGAAGGTCACGGAAATCTTAACTCGCGATCGGCAGATCGAGGGCGTAAAGCTCGAGAGCGGCGAAGTCATTCGCGGCGACCGTTTGATTCTTGCGTGCGGGCACTCGGCCGAAGATCTGTTTCTGCACCTGCGAGATCTGGGCGTCCATCTTGAGGGGAAATCCTTCGCGGTGGGATTACGGATCGAACATCCGCAAGACGCGATCAACAAGCTCCAATGGCGCCAGCACCACGCCCACCCGAAGCTCGGCGCGGCCAATTCCAAACTCGCGTATACGAATCCCAAAGATGGCATCGGCATCTATAGCTTCCGCATGTGCCCGGGCGGCTACGTTCTGTCGTGCGCGACGGGGCCTGGCGGAATTGTGTCGAACGGCATGAGCAATTACTCGCGCGGTTCGCGCTTTGCGAACTCGGCCGTGGTGGTGAGCTTGGATCACGCCACTCATTTTGGTGAGGATCTATTCGGCGGGATGAAGTACCGCGCCGATCTGGAAAAGCGCGCGCTCGATCAAGTGATCAGTGCCGGGGGCAGTAAAGAGCTCCCCGCCCAGCGCCTGATGGATTTTATCGAGGAGAGAAGCGGCCCTGTCGGTGAAAGCTCATCCCCTTCGGGCGTGATCAGTACGCGTCTGGACAAACTCTTCGACGGAAATTTCAAAAAGCATTTCATCGAGGGCCTGAAGCAATTCGATGTCGGCATGCACGGATTTATTTCGAATGAGGCTTTGCTACACGGAGTGGAATCGCGCACGTCGTGTCCGTTAAGAATCACGCGTGATCCAGGAACTTTCCAATCCCTCTCCCACCGGGGCTTATACCCGGCGGGCGAAGGTGCCGGCTACGCCGGTGGAATCACCAGCGCGGCCTGCGACGGCGTCCGCATTGCCGACCCCATCGCGAATGAGGTCACGGTCTCTCTTAGAACGTAAAGCGGCCGGCGACGCTGAGCTCGAACGTGCTCATGTCGTCCCGGGTCGAAGCGCTATCTTCGAAGCTGATACTTCCAAATTCCACTTGCGGGAACAGCGTGATCATATCGTTGAAGTGTACGGGCACGTAGACGCCGAAGGCCGTAGCCTTTGCTTCGTCGTCAAGATCCACGGTGACACCATTCGCTTCAGCCTTGGACTCCTTGCTGGTCGCGTAACGGAAATAACCACCAATCGTCACCATGTTGAGCCAATATTCGTAGTACAAATCGACGTTCATATCTTCGCCACCAGACACTTTGTACTTCACGGGAGCGGTGATATCTTTGTCATTGTAATCGCGATCGCCTTGGTAAAGGTCATAACCCAAACGAGCACCAAAGACGTTTTGCGCGATATTCATTTCGTAGCCGGCAAAGACATTCAGGGTAGTCCCGCCAGACGCCATGTTTTGATCGCCATCATCCTCAATCTCATGATCCTCTAGAGCCATGCTCAGGTCGGCCCCTAAGCGCACGTGCCCCGGACCGGCAGGAATCGCCCCGAGCACGCCCACCGAGGGATCGATCATCCCGCTCGATTTGGTGTCTCGACAGACCACCCCCGTCGGACAGTTGTCGCGCTCGGCGGTCACGCTTGCGGTGCCGAGGGAGACGTAACCCGAAAACATTTCCGAAAAGCCGTATTCGCCTCGCACGTCCAGACCGACGCCTCCCAGATTGTATTTATTGCCATTTTTATACTTCAACTCACCACCCGCAAGCGAAATTCTCGGAGTCACTTCAAATTTTCCATCCGGAGCTTGGTGAATGAACTCGGCCTTAATACCACCGGCTGATGCCGAGGCGCCTTCATCTTGCGCGAATGCGGATCCGGAGAGGACGAGTAAGCTAGCTAAAATAAAACGCATAAATCTCCCTGCGTTAGAATTGGGAGCTATGTAACTTGAAATGATCGGGACTGGTACTTACAGCTCTTGATCTCGCGGAACGTCATCTGACGGCTCTGCGTCGAATGTTCCTTCTTCGGTCGCGTCGACCACATTTGGTACGTCGTCGCTGCTCGCAGATTCAGCAGAAGCCTCAAGACCCTCAGTCACAAAGGCAATCTCTTCGCTGCCCTTGGCGTCGGCCATCTTGCCCGCCTCGTACCGCTCAAGCCAGCGGCGGTCTTTTTCGTCGACCTGCTCTTCGATCGTGATGCGTTCACGGATATCCTGCGCGCGGTCGGCGTCGCGCTTCTCGCGCATGCGCTGCTTCTCTTGTTCGAAGAAGTCCGAGCTCGTCGTGATGGTGCTAAGCTCGTCGGTGATCTTGAGCAACTCCTCCTCGCCCACCGAGTACGACTTATCCGTCACTTCGGTCGAAAGTTGGCCGGTCAGATCCGAGAGCGTTTCTTTCTCTTCGGTCTCGCCGATGCCTTCCGGGATCAGCTGATCAATTTCGTGCAGCGACGGCAGCTCCTGCAGATTTCGCAGACCGAAGATCTCTAGGAACTTGCGCGTGGTCTCGTAGTACATG
>DAISHW010000284.1:0-787 GCA_036822295.1 Bdellovibrionales bacterium
CCGCCACCACGACGATCGCCAGCAGAAGCGACGGCAGCGCCATCAGCACGTCGACCAGACGCAAAACCGTGCGATCCCAGAAGCCGCCGAAGAATCCCGCCGTCACGCCGAGCGTTCCGCCGATCAAAACCGCGACGAAAACGCATAAGAAGCCGAAGCCGAGCGAAATCCGCGCCCCGAAAATCAAGCGGCTGAACAGATCGCGGCCCAGATCATCCGTGCCGAGCACGAATTGCGAAGTGCCGCCTTCGCCCCACATGGGCGGCACCATATGCTGCCCCTCGTGCACCCGTTCCGGGGGGTTGAGCGGCAGGAACGGCGCGGCCAGAGCCAAGAACACCCATAGGCTCAAAAAAATCAGACTCGCGAACGCGGCTTTGTTCTCGCGCAACTTCTTGATCACAGCGAGTTCCTTAAACGCGGGTTGAGCCACACGTACAACAGATCGACCAGCACGTTCACCGTCACGATCATCAGCGACAACAGCAGCACTCCGCCCTGCAAGACCGGATAATCGCGCGCCAACACCGAGGCCACGAGCCAACGGCCCACGCCCGGCCAAGAGAAAAGAGTTTCCGTCAAAACCGCGCCGGTCAGCAGCGTGCCGAGCATCAGACCGATCACCGTGACCACCGGAAGCAACGCGTTCTTCAGCGCGTGCACGAAGATCACGCGATAAAAGCCCATGCCCTTGGCTTTGGCGGTGCGCACGTAATCTTCGCGCAGGACCTCAAGCAGGCTTGAGCGCGTCATGCGCGCGATCGCCGCGACGGGAACGGTGCCGAGC
>DAISHW010000284.1:797-2603 GCA_036822295.1 Bdellovibrionales bacterium
CGCATCGGCGACAACATCCTGCAACACGGTGCCGAGCACGATGGCGGGCAGAATCATATGTTGAACCGCGCTCATGAATCCGGCCCAACCCAAGCCGCGCCGCCAAGTATCGATCAAAAGAAATCCCGACCACGGCTCAAGATCATAGGCCACGCCGATGCGGCCCGACACCGGCGTCCAGCCCAGTTGCACCGAGAAGAACATGATCAGGATCAACCCCCACCAGAAGATCGGCATCGAATAGCCGATCAGGCTCGCCGACATCAGGAGATGATCGACCCAACCGCGCCGCTTGAGCGCCGCCAGCACTCCCAGCGGAATCCCGAGCAGCACGGCCCAGAACAACGCGACCAAACTCAATTCGACGGTCGCGGGAAAGCGGTCGACGAACTCCTCCCACACGCTTCGCTGCGAGAAAATCGATTCGCCCAAATCGCCTTGCAGCGCGTGCCCGATGAAACGGCCGTACTGTTCGGCAAGAGTGCGGTCCAGGCCCAGCTTCTCGCGCAGCTGCGCCACGGTTTCGGGCGAGCCCCCGCGCTCGCCGAGCATCAAGAGAACCGGATCGCCCGGCACCATGCGGATCAGCAGAAAGGCCACCAAGCTCACGCCGAACAGCGTGGGCAGCGAATGCAAAATGCGGCGGCCCAGGAAGGGAAACATCTATTTCAAATCGAGCGGATAGAAATCTTCCGTGCCGATCGGATTGATTTTGTAACCTTCGACGTTTTTACTCATGCCCCGGAAAACGGTCGCGTGCGCGAGCAGGATCCAGGGAAGTTCCTTGGCGAAAGTCTCTTGCGCCTTGAAATACTGGCGGCTGCGGGCGGCGATATCGGTCACCACTTTGGCCTTCACGATCAGCTCGTCGTATTTTTTATCGCACCAGCGCGCCATATTCGATCCGCTCTTCACGGCCGCGCAGCTGAGCAGCGTGCCCATGAAATTGTCCGGATCGCCGTTGTCGGTGGTCCAACCGAGCTGAATCATTTGATGCTCGCCCGCGCGGCCTTTGGCCAAGTACGTCGGCCAATCGTAAGTCACGAGTTTGGCTTTGATGCCGATCTTCGCCAGATCGGCTTGCATCAACTCGCCCATCTTTTTGCCGTTCGGGTTGTAAGGCCGCGCGACCGGCAGGGTCCAGAGCTCGGTCTCGAAGCCATTCGGAAAACCGGCCTTTTTCAAGAGCTCTTTGGCCTTCTTGGGGTTGTATTCGACTTCCTTGATGTCAGGATTCGAGCCCCAAACCGTGGCCGGTATGGGATTGCGCGCGCTGGTGGCCGTGCCCTGATAAACGGCTTGCAGGTAATTTTCGCGATTCAGAGCCATGGCGATCGCGCGACGAACCTCGACATTGTCGAACGGCTTTTTCTGCGTATTGAGCGCCAGGTAGCCCACGTTCGCGCCCGGTTCGCTCATCAATTTCAACTTCGGGTGCGAAGAGATATTCTTCAGATCCTGCGGGGCCGGCTCGGCCACCAAATGGCACTCCCCCGCCTTCAACTTTTGGAAACGCACGTTCGCATCGGGAGTGATCGCGAACACCACTTTGTCGAGCTTGGCCCGCCCCGCCCAATAAGAGGGATGCGCTTCGTAGCGAATCGAATTGTCTTTCACGTAGCGCTTGAGCACGAACGGCCCCGTTCCCACGGGTTCGATGTCGATCTTCGCCATCGTGCCGGCCTTTTGCAACTGATCGCCGTATTCTTTCGACAGTATGACCGCGAAGCGCATCGCCAAGTCGGCGATGAACGGGGCCTCGGGCCGCGTGAGCGTGAATTTCACTTTGTAATCGTCGACTTTCTC
>DAISHW010000284.1:2637-3911 GCA_036822295.1 Bdellovibrionales bacterium
GCCCAGGAAGTAAAGGTACTTTCCGCCGTTCACCGAGTGATAGGGGTGATCTTTCTTCAACGCCCGCTCGAAGGAGAACAAAACATCATCGGCGTTGAAATCGCGAGTCGGCTTGAAGGCGTCGGTCGTATGAAACTTCACGCCTTTGCGCAAGTGGAACGTGTAAGCCTTGCCGTCTTTCGAAATATCCCATTTCTCGGCGAGCGCGGGAACGGTTTTGGTTCCGCCTTCCTCGAATTCCACCAGGCGGTTGTAAAGCATTTGCGAGGAGGCGTTGAACGTCGGCCCGTCCTCGGCCATCTGCGGATTGAAGGTGCTCGGGCTGGCTTCCGAACAGTAGACGAACGTTTTTTCGGCGTACGCGGCCGGCGCGGCGATCAGCACAAGGAACGGCAACAGAAAGCGCTTCATCAGGCGCATAAATTCAGTCTCCTTTGTTCGAAAGCGCCGGCAAGCTCCAGTCGATCGGGGTTTGGCCGTGAGCTTCCAGGTAGGCGTTGATTTTCGAAAAATGTTTGCAACCGAAAAACCCGCGATGCGCCGAAAGCGGCGAAGGGTGCGGACCTTTGAGCACCAAGTGTTTCTGCGCGTCGATGAACTCGCCCTTCTTCTGCGCGTAACTGCCCCAGAGCACGAACACCAGATGCTCGCGCTCTTCATTCAAGCGCGCGATGATCGCGTCGGTGAATTGCTCCCATCCTTTTTTCTGATGCGAGCCGGCCTTCCCCGCTTCGACCGACAAAGTGGCGTTCAGAAGCAAAACGCCTTGATCGGCCCAGCTTTCCAAGTTGCCGTGCTTCGGCACGGGAAGCCCCAAGTCGTCTTTGATCTCTTTGAAAATGTTCACCAGGCTCGGCGGAATATCGACGCCGGGCCGGACCGAAAAACACAGGCCGTGCGCCTGGCCCGCGCCGTGATACGGGTCTTGCCCGAGGATCACGACTTTCACGTTTTCAAACCGCGTGTGGTTGAGCGCCGCGAAGAATTCCGAACCGCGCGGATAGATGATTTTCTTGGCGGCCTTTTCGCGCCGAAGAAAGGACTTCAGGTCACGCATGTAAGGCTTGTCGAATTCCGAAAGCAAATGGGCCTTCCAAGAAGGCTCGAGCTGAACGTCGACGGTGGTCATAGGATTGGTTCTCATCCCCGGACGGGCCAGTCAAGCGGGCGCGCCTTGTCAATCATGGCGATCGGCGCGAGTCACGGGCATCCTGTGGATCACCGGAGGCTTCCCAGATGAAACGCATTCTTATCCCCGCCACCGCCCAGCTCGG
>DAISHW010000285.1:0-447 GCA_036822295.1 Bdellovibrionales bacterium
GCGAGCCTTGCCGATGAACGCGGCTATCAACCCCTGGGTGAGAAGATCGTGAATGGCGACGAGGCCCGCTGGTCCAATATCCCGTGGGATGATTTCACCGAGAATGAATTCGCGGGCCGTTCCTATTCGGCGGGCGCTTTCGTTTGCAACGAGATCATGTACCGGTTGATTGAATACGCTGAGCCCCGCGGAATTCTTTCGGGATTTGTACACGTGCCTGTGCTGGAATCTCAAGTCGGATTTTCTTTAGGCACCAAGACCATGCGCGAGGATTTGGCCATTCGGGAAACCGAGCGCGTGCTCGGGTTTTTGGCGGGACTATGAGTCGCGTGGTTCCGGTCGTGTCCGCGTTCATCGAAAATGACCGCGGTGAAATCCTGATCGCCGAGCGCCCGCCCGGCAAACATCTGGCGGGTTATTGGGAGTTTCCCGGCGGCAAACAAGAGC
>DAISHW010000285.1:457-3905 GCA_036822295.1 Bdellovibrionales bacterium
CAAGAGCCGAACGAGACCGAAGAGATGGCTTTAGAGCGCGAACTGCGCGAGGAACTCGAGCTTTCGGTTGAAATTCTGGGACTGGTGGGCCGGTTTCCGTTCAAGTACGAGTGGGGAGAGATGGAGCTCGTGTCTTTTCGGGTGAGAGCGCTCAATGAACCCCGCGCGACCAAAGACGTGCGGGTCTTCAAATGGGTCACGCCTGAAGAAATCGACGCGAGCGCGATGACTCCCGCCGGTCGGGACGCGCTATCGCGGTACTTAAAAATTTCAAGACCTTCGCCGGGGTAATTCGCCAAGCCATTCCTCCGATACAGAGATGTCGGGGAGTCTTATGGCAATTCGTCGCATTGTCGCGGAAAAACTGCTTTGGGAAACGCTGAAGCGTTGGAAGCATTCATCGCCGGAAATGGACCGCATCCAGTTCTTGAAAACCGTTCCGTTCTTCAACGAACTCAGCATGTGGCAGCTCAAAAAAGTGAGCGAGATCGTCTTTGAACGCTCCTACGAAGCCGACGAAATGATTTTCGAACAGGGTCAGCCCGGCGCCGCGATTTTCTTGGTGATTCAAGGTCAAGTCGCCGTCGAAATATTCCACGATCAAGCCGACACGACGCTCGCGGTCCTTGAACGCGGCTCTTTCTTCGGAGAGATGGCGCTTCTTGACGAATCTCCGCGCTCGGCCTCGGCGCGCGCGATCGAGCCGACCAAGACGCTGGCCCTTTACCGCAACGATTTGACCCGTCTGATCCAAACCGATCCGCAAACGGCTTGTCACATCTACCGCGCGCTCGCGCGTATCGTCGGCGACCGTTTGCGCGGTACGAACGAACTGGTCCTTCAAGGTCTGATGACGGATAAAATCGCGGCATGAAACGGGGAAGCGAGAAAAAAGAACTCGCGCGCCGTCAGCGGAGCAAGGTGTTTCACCTCTCGTTCCTGGTGCTCGCCGTGTTCGTCGCGGTGTTCTTGATTTGGCAATTGCGCTCGCTTCTTTTGCCGATCTTGGTGGGCGCGCTTTTGGCCTACTTGTTCCGGCCCGTCAAAGACCGCTTTCAAATCAAATGGCTGTCGCACGAACTCCGCGTTTTAAGCCTGTTCGCCTGCATCGGCTTCATGATTTTCGTGATGGCCAACAACGTGCGCAAGCACGTGCCGAACGAGCGGCAGAAGCTGGAGCTGCAGGTTCGCATCAAGTACAAACTCAACGAAAAGTTCCAAGAACTGGTCGGCACGAATAACGCCGAGAAGCGCTCGACCGCGGTGGCGCATCTGATCTCGCGCGAGGCCGGCCCGATGATGGATCAATTGAATCGCTTCTTGGATTTATCGCCTGACGAACAAGAGCTGTTCATGAAATACCGCGCGGGCCACAAGGGCGAGCAGCCGATCTCCGACCGTTTCTTCGAGTATTTCCAGGCCAACCAGACGACCAGCACCTACACCGTGGTGGAGCGCGAGCCCAGCGCCGTCACCAAACCTGAAATGGCGGCGAGCGGCGGGCACGGGGAGTCCAAAACCCACTCGAAAAAAGGCCTGATGGAAGAGCTGTCGATATGGATCCTGGCGCCGTTGATTTTTATTTTTCTAGGCTTCGACAACGGCCAGATCCGGCGCTATTTCCTGGGCCTGATCCCCAATCGCTATTTCGAATTGTCTTTGACGGTCGTCGACATGCTTGATGAAGCGATCGGCAAATACTTGCGCGGCACGCTAATGGAATGCGCGCTCGTGGGCCTGACGTTGACGATCGGTTTCATCTTGATCGGCATCCCGGTATCGATTTCGATCGCGATCGGCGTGGTCTCAGGCCTTGTGAACGCGATTCCTTTCCTTGGCACCGTGATCGGTTTGGTGATCGGGCTTGGCTATGCGCTCATCGCCGAAAACGTGACGCCGCTGGTGCCGGGACTGAACCCCAACGATCTTGCGGTCTACGTGGTGGTTTTAGTGAGCGTGACCCACTTGCTGGACAATGCGCTCTTTGCGCCTTTGGTGCTCGGAAACGCCGTGAACCTGCATCCCTTGGTGATCGCCATCGCCATTATCAGCGGATCGTTGCTCATGGGCGTATGGGGCATGCTCTTTGCGGTACCCACCGTGGTGATCGTCAAAACGGCCGTCGAAACGCTGTTTAAAGAGCTTAAAGACTACAAGATCATCTAAGGTTTTCAGGACTTACCGCCCTAAAACTATAGTCTTGTTGTAACATAATATAACTTATCGGAGATATATGTGCCCTGAAGCCGGATCCACCTAAAGCTTACGCAAACCTAGAAAATAAGTCTCGAAACTTCCTTTACGCACAGCTTCGGGCTTCAATCGTTTAGTCTGCTGAAAAAGGTGTCCCAGATTTTTCGCGAGTTTTTCGGCGTCAGGTCCCTCGAACAATTTCATGACCAAATGTCCGCCTTTGACCAAATGTTCGCTCGACAGTTTCACAACCTGCTCGCAGAGCTCGAAGCTCCGTGCCTGATCGGTCGCGCGGATTCCCGTGGTGTTCGGAGCCATATCGCTGAGCATGCATTGTACCGCCCGGCCTTCCAATATCGCCGGATCGAAATCAAACGCGTTCATCACGTAGAATTTGCTGTTGGGAAGCTTCAAATCGACGGATTTCAGATCTAGGCCCACGACACGGCCCTGGGGGCCCACGGCCTTGCTGGCGATTTGCGTCCAGGCGCCCGGCGCCGCGCCCAAATCCAACACGAAATCGCCGGGTTTCATGATCTTGAATTTCTTTTGCAGCTCATCGAGTTTGTAGGCCGATCTGGCGACAAAACCTTCGGCTTTGGCCTTGTGAAAAAATCGATCTTTAGGATTGAACGCCATGGGCTTTGCAACTTACTGAGCCGAAGGTTTTGGCGCAAGATTCAAGGCGCCGGCCGGCTTCGTTGCAGTAAAATAAACAGGCTGGCCAAGATCGCCACCGCCGCCATCAAGACCTTGATCCAGATCGGGAAGTCGCGGAAGTGAATCGAAGCCCCGATCCCGACGCCGATGCACCCGACTGCAAGCGCTTTTGCTCTGGGCCGGATGACCCGGTCGCGATTCCAGTCGCGAATCGGCGGCCCCAGCAAAGGATGATTCGTCAGCCAAAGATGCATTTTGGGTGAGCCGCGCTCGAAACAAAACGCCGCCACCAGCAAGAACGGCACGGTCGGCAGGATCGGCAAAAACACGCCGATGAACCCCAGGGCGACCATGATCCAACCGAGCATCAACCACATGCCCTCGCATTAAGTCCATAAAGGGCCAAAGACGTCAATGGGACTCGGAAAATCACCGATAAATGAACCGGGAGATCGCGTAAATGCAAAAGACTTGGAGCCTGTACAACAAAGAGGAACTGCTTCGCATCGACGATTTGAAACCGGAACATGTGCGCATCATCTTGCTGGCGATTCCGAACTCGCAAATGAACGATTGGTTCGCCTGTCAAGAGGGC
>DAISHW010000286.1:0-3890 GCA_036822295.1 Bdellovibrionales bacterium
GCAGGCGACGCTCGATCTGGAAACTTTCCGCCGACAGCGCCCACGCCGACGACAGCGCGAGTGCCGCGGACAACACGATGGTTTTTATGATCACATGGATTGTTTTCATAATTTGATGTTCTTTTCTTCTAGGAATTTAAGAAGCTGTTCGTTATTGCGGTCGAGAGCCAACGCCTTTTTCCAGACTTCCACCGCCGAGTTCAGGTCCTGCAGCATATAGAAGGCGGTGCCCTTCATGACGAGCGCCTGCACCAGGTTCGGGCGGTCTTTGAGCAGGGAGTCGAGTTCAAGCACGGCCGCCTGGTATTTTTTCTGGTAGATCAGCATCTGCGATTTGAAGAGCGCGTTCACGATCTGGTTGATTTCCAGATCCGACTTCTTCAGGCCCTTCGGATTGGGCTTCATCTTGAAGTGCATGAACGTCTTCGAACCGTCGTCCGGCGCGACCGGCGTTTCTTGCGTTTCGTAACCTTCCATCTCGACGGACATCAGGAACGGCTTGTCGCTCGGGATGGTCGATTTCTTGTAAGTCAGCGGCGTCACGCCGACCAGCATGCGCTTTTGCGTCGAAGGGTCGAAGTAGAACACGCTCGCCCCCGCGGGCTCACTCGTCATTTGGTAAGATCCTGAAGCGCAGGCGGTCAGCCCCAGCCCCAGGGTCAATAAAGTCATGGAGTTCATGAGCGTTTTCATTCTGTCAGTCCCTTCCCGATGCGAATCACGACGCGGCGATTTTGATCCATATTTCCCGAAACCCCTTGCGTATCCGAGTAGCCGATGGCGCGCATGCGTTTGGCGGGCACGCCCTTCTCTTGCAGGAAGCGCACGACGGATCCCGCGCGCGCGGCCGAAAGTTCCCAGTTCGACGGGTAGTATTCGTTGTCGACGATGGGACGCGAATCCGAGTGCCCCGACACGTCCACGCGGAACTGGCGCGGCATCTTTTGGATGAGCGGCGCCAGGTCGGTCAGGATCTGCTGGGCTTGCGGCGAAAGATCGGTCGCCAGCGTTTCAAAGAACAAACCGCCCATGAAGGTCAGGCTGATGCCCTCGGCGTTCTTCTGGACCGCGACCTGATAGGATTCCGGCAAGCCTTTCACCATCTCGGTGACGGAGTTGTTGAATTCCGAATCCGTGATCTGGCCCGCGACGGCGGCCGAGCCTTTGAGCTGCGAGAACGACTCCTTGATCTTCTCGAGCCGCTGGTTGTCGGCCGTGCGGATCGTCAGGAGCAGAATGAAGAAGGCCATCAAGTTGGTGATCAGATCGGCGTAGGAATAGATCCACACCTCGGATTCCCGCTTAAGGAGCATCTTCACCTGTTCTTGGGAAAATCTCGACTTACCCAACGTTCGCCTCCGGCATATCGGTCACGCCGGTCTGCTCGACTGGCGTCTCGGCGTCGCGCAGCCTTTGCAGTTCCGCGTCGAAATCGTCTTGTTCATATGAAGACAGGTACGCGCGCAGCATCTCGCGGATCTGGATCGGGTGGCGCCCTTCCAGGATCGCGACCACGCCTTTTTCCATCAGGTCGTCCATTTTGGCGACCGTCTCGGCGCGGTGAGAGATGAACTCGGCAAGAGGCATGAAGATCACGTTGGCGATCAAAACCCCGTACAGGGTCGCCAGCAGCGCGAGCGCCATGGCCGGACCGACCTTGTCGAAATTGCCGCTGCCCAGATCGTAAAGCAGAACGACCAGACCGATCAGTGTCCCCACCAGCCCGTAGCCGGGCGCCAGTTTCGCGAGCGTCAACAGCAGGCCCGCGTCGGAAACGCTTTGCGAGATCGAGGAGTCGCGTTTCGTTTCCAGAATCGCGCGGATATCCTCTTTGCGCATGCCCGACTCGACGAGTTCAAGGGCTTCGAAAAGACGGCGATTCTGAACCTCGCCCACGCGGCGGAACGATTTGGTCTGTCCATATTGGATGGCGGCGTTCACCAGGCCCGCGGCCACCCGCCAGCTCGGATCGTATTCGAAGCGCATGTATTTGTAGACCTTGATGCCCAAGTGCCTTAACGCCTGCACGGGCTGAATCACCAGGGCCGAGGCCGTCACCCCGCCGAACACGATGATCACCGCGGTGAAATTCAGCAATAACAACAGGTTCGTCGTCGCGTGGAACGTGGCCACGAGCACGACGGCGGTCATGGCGACCAACCCGATGATGAAGGAGACGTTTAGCGAAACTTTTGCTTTCAACTTCATAAATGTTTTTCTCCGTTCTAAATATCGGCCTGCTGTTAGGGAAAATTGACGCAGCCATAAGTCGAGTTTCCGGTTGACTGTACTTTGGTCTGTTCCAAACTGAGACTATGCTCTACGTCATAGCCATTTTTTTGCTGTTCTTTGGGCCGGTCGATTACGCGGTGGCGGAACCACTTCCGCCCAAGGTGCAATATACGAAACTTCAGGTGAGTAAAGAGCGCTTCAATCAGACCTGGACCGTCCTTGGTCGAGTACAGCCCTCTAAAATCGAAATTCTGCAAAAAAATTTCGAATTGAAGACCATTCCCCTCAAGGGCCAGGTCCGTCCCGAGGACCTGAAACCGACCGAAGTGAAGGCGACGCCCACCAATTTGGACGTTCCTTCGCTGAATTTCATCATGAAAGCGCAACAGACCAAACAGTGCGAGAACCTGCGCGAGTTCCGCACCTTCTTGAACCAGCTCGACACGTTCAAAGGACTGTTTGTCGAAATGGAGATCACGGCCTCGTCGCGACGGGACGCCCTGTGCGTGAGCCGCATGGCCGAGCTGATCATCGCCAAGGAATTCAAAGTCAACGTCGCCTTCGGCTCCCTGCCCGACGCCGGCATCGTGGTGCGCGCTTACATCGACAGCAAACGCCGCGCGGGCGAACTGGCCTCGGTCGGCGGCGTCCGCATCGTCGCCGCGCTGGGCACGATGCGAAAGTCGCTCGTCACCGTCTTGAAGGACGGCTACTTCATCATGAGCTTCGATCAGGATCAGCAGCCCACGAAACTCACCTTCGAATACGAGGGCAAAATCCTGCACGAAGAGACGCTCGAGGGACTGCCGCAATGGACGCTGGGCGACTTCGAAAAGCCACTCTTCGGCACGCAAAGCGGAACCGTGCAAAAGGGCAATATCGACTCTTTGAGCGTCGAGGACATCCCCGACTCGGTTCTTGAGCGCGCCGTTCAGGAGAAACTCGCCTATCAGAACAAATACCGCTGGAGCATCCGCAACAACGTGCGCGCGCGCACGGTTTCCGGATCGGGCCTGACCAAATCGGAGTTCCAAGAGATCGTGCCGGTTTCGCTCGACGCGCAGTACTCGGTCACCGACCGTTTCAACCTGAAAGTCGACCTGACGCCCCAGCTCTTCCTGGGCGATGCCGACGCGCCGAAAACCAACCACATCGCGGCCGGCCTGCTCTACTGGATTTTCGGTCACGAGAACCGCCACTTCCTGGAGCGCGCGAAGGTCCGTTTCGGCATGGGCGTCCAGGGTTACTACCTGCAGAACCGCGCGACCAAGGCGACGCGCGAGAGCGCGTTTTTACTCACTGATTTAATGGGCGTGGCGCTGATCAACCGGCTGTCCTATCAGCCGTCGGCGCACTGGTCGTTCGGCGTCGGCTACGACCTGATGCCGTTTCCCGAGTCGCAGGCCAACCGCAACTCTTTGTCGACCCGCCAGATGGCCGATGCCGAGTACTGCTTCTCGTACACGAGCTGCGTTTCGGTGGGCTACGGGCTCGAGGCCTTCGAACTCGACTACGTGACCATCGGCAAGCTCACGTTTGAGACCGCCGACTGGACCGTCGGTTACCGCATGGCTTTCGAGTAAGCCCCCAAAGACCCGGACCTTCGCCCGATCAAATGCCGCGCGACTCATTCCGATACGTGACGGGAGTGGGGTGAT
>DAISHW010000287.1:0-3885 GCA_036822295.1 Bdellovibrionales bacterium
GTCCACCTCGCCTGTGCGCTTATTACGCTGCGGAGGGTTTTGAAATGAGTTCTAAGCTTTTTCATCCCACCGATGCTTGAGTACGAAAAAGCCGAATCCGCTCACTTCGGCGGACGACGGTAACCCTTGGCAATCAGCTGGCGCTTTTTCTTTGCAAGGCGCTTGGCGTGGTGGCGATTTTTCTTTCTTTTCTTTTTACGTGCGGCCATTTCAATACCTCGGAAGATTTAAAATTTGGGTTCTTCACCATTGATCGTGGGAATTTGAGCGTCATAAGTCAAGAAGCATGGGTTGGAATCCCAGTCTAAGATGTTGTTACGGCGGGCTGAAGCTCGCTTCGACAAACTTTTAATCGCCATGAAGTTCTCGACTATCCCCGAAATAAAACGCCTCCAACGAACACTAGAAAGGCGGAAAGATGAAATCCTAAATTGACCTGCTCCCCATAAAAACGTCCGATTGGCTTTAGAGAGTACCCGTGTCATAACCGGCTCGGCCGGAAGGGGGTATTCATGAAGTGGCGATATAAGTCCCAGTGCTTACGCCCTTGCTCACTCCACTGATCCAAGCTTTAATTACAAATAGTTGCTATTGTATATACATTGTGATAGCCTGGCATTTGTGAAATTTGAATAGGATGAGAATAAGTCTGAGTCCAACCATAAAAAGCACGACATCCGCTTTGAAGAGGCGCAGACAGTCTTTTTAGATCCTTATGCCATTGATTTTTACGATGATGACCACGGCGAAAATGAAGACCGCTTTATTCGCATTGGACTTTCCGGAAAACTAAACGTGCTGCTGGTTGTTTATTGCGAACGGGATGACAAAAATATCCGTATCATCTCTGCCCGCAAGGCTACGGCAGAAGGTCGGAGTAGGAACGCCTCTTACGAGGCGCCCCCTCCACAGATCCGTGCGAGCACTGCTAGCGCACACGGCTCCTACTTCGGGTGGATAACGCTCATTCGCTTAAGCGGATAAGGATGATGGATTTGAACTTGCGGAAGCCACAACTCAATATGCCGAGCCATCTTTGCCCACGTGAGGCTCGGATTCTGGCTTCGTCGCTTCAGCGTTCGATACCAGAGCCGACCCACTTCGTGGCGAAAGACCGCAAGTGCAGTGGTATTGTTAGGGACTCCGTAATAACGGTGATGCCCACCAACTACCGACTTCAACCACTTGCCTTGCTCGCTAATCGAGTGGTGCATGCGAGATCGCAGCGTCGCCTTTACTTCGGCAAGCTTGACTCGCATTTTCTTCTTAATCGTGCGCCTGAGCACCGTGTACATTCCATTACTCCACTTCTTCGCGCAGATATGCGTGAAGCCGAGGAAGTTGAACGTTTCCGGCTTTCCCGCTCCCCGCGTCTTTCGGTTATGAACGGCCCAAGGGCCGAACTCCAAGATCCGCGTTTTGTCGGGATGAAGTTCAAGACCGAACTTGAGCATACGCTCTTTCAGATCGGCCAAAAACTTCTCAGCTTGCGATTTGTGTTCAAAACCCACAACAAAGTCGTCAGCCCATCGCACGATGATCATTTCACCTTGCGATTTATCCGTCCGACGCTGTTGTGCCCAGAGATCCAGGACGTAATGAAGATAAATATTCGCAAGCAGCGGGCTAATGCTCCCGCCCTGCGGCACTCCTTCTTCCGTCTCGGTCACCGTGCCATCTTGCATGACGCCTGCCTTGAGCCATTTCTGGATCAAGCGGATCAGGCGTTTATCCTCGATCCGGTGCTCGACGAACTTGACCAGCCAATCGTGATCAAGGTTGTCGAAGAAGCCTCGGATGTCTGCATCCAAGACCCAGTTCACTTTCTTCGTCAGAAGTCCGACGTACAAGGCATCGAGGCAACTGTGTTGCCCTTTACCCGGCCGGTATCCGTAGGAAAAACCGAGGAAGTCCATCTCGTAGATCGCATTCAGCACCTCAACCGTGGCGCGCTGGACGATCTTGTCTTCCAGCACGGGCACACCCAGAGGGCGTTGCTTGCCATCGGTTTTAGCAATGAATGTTCTTCGAACTGGTTTCGCTCGATATCCTCCTGCCTTGAGTCGCGCGGAAAGATTTCGAAGATTTTCTTCAAGACTCTCTCCATAACTCGTCCACGTCTCGCCATCGACACCAGCAGAGGCCTTACGCTTCATTGCGAAATAGGCCGCCCGCAAGCGATCAATATTGTAGATGTGGTGCATGAGGTTTGTGAACCGCACCTTCTTATCGCCTTTCGCGATCTTGCGTACACGATCAAGCGCACTGGGCACCAACTTTGCGGCTTGCTGAGTCCGCGTGGTGTTTTGCTTGACCTGTTCCCCTTGGTTAGACGCCTTCCCTCCATCCCGCTCCGCAGAAGGCATTGCGCCCTCTTTGTTCGCGAACTTCGCAGGTACTTCGCGTCTATCCGACTTCCCGTGACCGTTCATCATCGTCGTACGTCTTTCGACTTCACGATGCGAACCGGCGACATTGCATCGCTGGTTGACCACGGGATCTCCCGGTTCTCGCGCAGATTGTCTTTCGTGCGTTCGCGCAAGGTCATCGACCCCGCCAGATCCCTCGTGCTCTCGCCTTTGCGATCACGCGGATGTTGTCCCTCGCTTTCCTCTACAGCGCGGACATCTGGTGGTTTTATTTCGGGGCTCAATACTTGGCATTCGCACAACCCTGTCAACGCTTCAGCGCAGACGTTGTCGCCAGCACCGTATGACTCGGGCACTTTACCGATGGCTAGCCGTTTAAAGGTTATTCGTACCATTAACACCAATCTGCCGGTTTATCCCGGCGCACAAAGGAAATTATATGAAAAAGGAATATGATTTAAGATCTATGAAGCGCAGACCCGGCAAGACGAAAACTTATCCAGAGGCTGCCAAGATAGCCATTAACATCCGTCTAGACGCTATTTTGGTCAGTGATCTTAAAGACGAAGCCGAGCGAATGGGAATCCCGTATCAAACGCTTATCAACAGTATTCTGCACAGATTTGCGACTGGCCAATTAGTTGATAAGCCGTCAAAGAAGACCGGCAGTTGAGGCTCATATTATTTCTATTTACGTTGAAGACACGAATTAGTGATTTTATTATTGGATACCATTGATGTGGAATCCATTCGATTTAGCGCCCAGCGTACAGAAGATTTAAGCCGGGTCAAGTACATGGCCTATGCCCAGCGTACCTTTCAGCGGGCCTATGCTTTTCCTCAAGTTCATGTTGGCTCCAGCCATTCCAAGGGTAAAAGTGTAAAAGAGCTAAGGGTTACTTGGCAGTCCTCACGGAACGGAAGCCCACAAAGCCGTAGCGGTAATCAGGATCGCCGGAGCCGCGATAGGCAGAACGCAAGAGCCGCGCATCGCCGCCCCAGCCGCCGCCACGAATGACACGGAAGGAGCCAGATGATGGTCCCATAGGATCTTGAGTCGTTTCATTAGAGAGATCACCATACCAATCAAGTCCCCATTCCCAAACATTCCCACTCGTATCAACAAAACCAAATGTGTTTGGCCGAAGCTGTCCAATAGGATGAGTTTTATTTTCAGAATTTTTACTGAACCACGCTGTAAGTGGAAGTTTTGTGTCGTCTTCACCCGTAGGATATGCCGTCTTTGCGCCAGCACGAATAAAATACTCCTGTTCCGCCTCGGTCGCAAACCGATAGCCATTGGCATTTATGTTTATGATAACATCACCCCGGCCTTTAAGAGTTCCTTCTTCAGCGCGACCTTCCGTCCACGTCACTCGTGAAAAATCAAATACAGGCTCTAAACCTTCGAGTCTCGACTTTCGATTCAAATATTCTGCTGCCGACCACCAAGTTATATTTTCCACCGGTCTGTTTGAAGAGTTCATACCATTTGTTTCTGCAACGCCAATACGGC
>DAISHW010000288.1:0-3881 GCA_036822295.1 Bdellovibrionales bacterium
ATCACTCAACAAAATCAATGGAGCAAATGACGCGGACCTATTTTCGGATTTGGGTTATAGGCTTAGACTGCTGAATGCTTGATGGGGTTGGGTTTTAGGCGCACTTCCACCATGAAACGAGTAGAACCGTAGAACCGTAGAACCGAAACGAGTAGAACCCGCTTTAGAGAGAAGTAAATGGGGCGCTCGTAGTGAATGAAGGGATTTCAAACACTTAGCACCACCAGTAGTCTTAAAGTAGCCAAATTCTTACTTCTTGTAAAGTTCGACAACACGACCCATTGCCTCCTTGGGGGTAAGCAGTTTTAAGCTATCGGTGGCCCCGTCAGTTTCGATTCCGGCCAATCTAATATACCTCTGCATGGTCTTTACCTCGGTCCACCCGCAAATCTTCATCACCACCACTGGAGCAACCTTGTCCCGCAACAATTGGGTCGCAAAACATGCCCGCAAAGCGTGGAACTTGACTGGCGTGATACCAAGGCCAACACAAAAGTGCCGAAGAACACGAGCGGCCTCACCGCGCCTCCACTTTTCAATTCGTGGGAGAACGTGCTTCGATCCCGCTGACTTCAGCTTTAATTCTTTAAGCAGAACCATAAGATCATCGTTTATTGGAATGTCCCTCCAATAGCCACCCTTGGTGCATTTAACCTTCTTGAGGCGACCATTGTAGGACTTCGAGCAGGTCAACATCCGCCCCTCAAAATCTACATCGCTCCACTCTAGTGCGAAGAGTTCTCCCGATCTCATGCCGGTTAGCAATGCAACAGCTACTACATAAAACCAGTCCCCAAGAACCGCCACGCCTGCCCAAAGAAGTTTCACAATTTCGGCCCGAGTAAGAATCTCCGGCTTATTTTTTTCTTTGCGCTCAATCTTCGTTCCAGTGGTTGGCGATTCAAGATTGCCATTCACCAGGCGGTTCTGGGTTGCAAATCTGAACGCACCATTGACGGCATCCCGAATTGCCTTCTTGCGACTATTGGACTTTCCATCAGCCTCCATGCTGATCATAACCAACTCGAAGTCCGCCGGAGTAATCTCCTTAATCGGCTTCTTCATCCATGACCTCGTGTAAATACGAAGGGCGGCTATGTAGTCATGTGCGGTCGTAGCCTCCAACTTTTTTGGAATACCACGCCCAGATCGCAATGCCACTTCCCAGCGGTCAACGACCTCGCTCCAAAGCATACCAGCGTGCTCACGTCGCGCAAGCTCGTAGCGAGCTTCGCTCATCAATCGCTTATGAATTTTTTCGGCCTCACTTTTAGTTAAAATTCCATCAGCGCGGCGCTGTACGCGAATCTTTGGATCCAGGGAACTTCGCAGGTTGATATAAATTCTAAAAACAATGTTTCCATGCTCATCTTTGTACTCATTCATCATCGCAGTCTCCTTTGTTCGGAGACCTCCACTAAATGCACAAGATCATCCTCTCGGAACAAGAGCTTCCGAAAGGGCTTATAAGCTGGTAACTGCCCACGCCAAACCTTATTGCGAATTTCCCCTTCGCTCGTGCAAAGAAATTCTGCCGCCTCTTTCGTCGTAAGAAAGCGGGTTGCAACTTTCCGTGCCGTACAATTCGTATTGCGAGGCTTAGGTCCAACATCACTGAGCATGGGAGCCCCAGCTCATACTTACATCAACCGCACCATTTATTTTATTTTCAAAGAGCAAATGATTACGAACGGACATCAGGCCACAGGCGATCATCGTAATCAACGCAAGATTCGTCGTTAAGAAATTGGACCGCGACAGAACTCGCCTATTTTTTCGACGAACATTATTTTTTCTAAACTTCAAAATTTTAGAAATAATTTTTGATTTGCGAAAATCTTCCGCAATACCTCTGACACCAAATTCACGAGCAAGCGGTTTAAGGCAGGGAAGATTCTCACGACCGGCGAGTGGAATCATTGCGTACATTTGCGTGTACTCAAACGCCAAATCCTCGGTCATGCCCAATGGTTGATAGACCTCATAATTGGTCATCAGCATTCGAGCCGCCCGATAAGTAATACCGAGCGACTTGAAATCAGTAATTTTTCCCTCGTACAAGGCTTGGCCAAGACGCCAGTCTTTAGCTGCCCGACCATCCGAATCCCTCCAATTGATGTCGCTCATTTTCGGCTCCGCATCGGAAACGCCTTTTGTCGAGGCGGCGGAGGGCCAAGGATTTTTGCAATTCGATGCAACTCTTCCAAATCCAATTTAGCGTAACCGCGCTCGGCCAAACTTATACGAAAGCGACTGACTCCGGCCTCGTGCGCCAAGCGAAGTTGAGAAAACCCCCGCCTCAATCTCCATGTTGCGATATTCATATTCACCTCCTGGTTGTTGCTGCTGCTGTTGCTGCAAATCGAGAAGTATTTGAGCCGGTACTCCTTGACCATTGGTATAAATAAAAAGATATTCCAGGGATTTACGAGGACTAGCGGTGCAGCACAACATAACTGATCAGTGGATGGAATTCTCTCGCCGATTGAACAAGCATTTGGAAGAGACGCTTTCGATCAAAATTGGACGCTCAAGCAATCTTCCCAGTGACTATGGTCTAAGCGACCTTTTAGCGGAGCCCCTCCAAATCGTGGACTCATGGTTAAGCGGCCACCACTTTAGTCATGGCTCAGAAGACCAAGAAGGTGGTCCTTGGAAAAAGGAACCTTGTCCGATCTCTTCAAATCAAAAAAGTAGGACCGATGTCATTCGGACTAAAATTTCAGAAGATCCAACGTGGCTATACGAGCGTTGCGTAGCCATTGAGATGGTCGAAGCAATTGAGAGGGGAGATAGGTCTTTCTTTCAAGCGGTGGGAAAAGCTCTGCTTGAATACGGCCAGACATGCGTCGAAGCTAGGTCCAACAACCGTGTCATTAGGAATTTTTTATTTTCTCTGTATGGCCCTGCACTGAAGCCGCAAGGCCAAGACGGCGACATAGAAACTGTCCGTTGGTTACTCAGAAATATCGCATCAGATCCCTACAATCTTGATCTAATTCTCAATGAAAACCTTTTATCAAATCATAAGGACTTCTCGAAGGCGCTGGAACGATGGACCGCATCCTATAACAGCGGCCAACTTACTAGAAGTTCTTAACGTGGCTAAATTGATGGTCGTCGAAATGTAGGTTATGTGATGGCGAGAAAACGATGTGAAAAGTTATTTGGACAGGAAATCGTTCGAGTGAAGTTGCAAGTGAGGATGTTGTTTTTCGACCCTACTTAGAATCGCCGAATAAAAATGCCGCTCCAGGGCGAGGGCTTTGGCGTAGTCTTCATCGGGTATCGCAATATCCGACCACGACCAGAATTTCCCGCAAGGACGCCTCATTGAGCCTTTCTCCACAAAACAACGCTCACGCCATAATACCGAAACCACCGAGCCTGACCAATTTGCCTGTAGATCACCAAACTCGAAGTTCTTTGTTTTCCATGCCTCGGCGAAACTGCGGACCCAAAGAGCTTTGCCGAAGCCGGTGTGCATGTCGTGGACATACGGATGATTTTCAACTCTTGGTATGAAGACACGGCCCGTATAGTTTGATGGGTGCCGCTCTTTCGCTTCCGCATTGTACATGCCTAACATCAACTCCATCCCCGCCATCGCCTCATATCTGCTTTGTGGATTAAGTTTCAGAAATGCAGCGAGCCGTTCGTTCCTTGTTTGCTTTGCAATATCGTCAAGATGATCCCAAAGCTGCTGGTGAAGCTGCGGTTCGCGGCGCAAATCGAAGTATAGAGCGTAGATGTCCGCCGGATCTTTTGCGGTCTTGACCATTTGACCAAATTCCAACGGTAGTGGCGGCGGACGCGAAAAGCTCTTACGAAACCCCGCGTGCCAGTTGCCAACGTGACCGTGACCAACATTCAAATATGAA
>DAISHW010000289.1:0-3573 GCA_036822295.1 Bdellovibrionales bacterium
CGGACGGAAACCGATCCGGACATCCGCGCCGAGACCGAAGAGAATATCGGTTATGTGCGCGAGGTCGTTCAGAGCAACAAAGACGAAATCGAAGCTCTCGATTGACCTCAACGACTGTCCATTTATCGGATCGGATCGGTGACGCCTTTGGTCTCGACCTTGGAAGCTTTTCCCAAAAACCGTTCTAATGACTTCTATACCGTGTCCCCGGCGTGGTGAGCCGTTTGCTTCCTACCCGTTTAGGGCCAGGACGGCCCTGCCTTCGGGCTGGATGAGGGAACATGAGCTTTTGGAAGTATTTATTGATCACGTCGTTCGGACTCTTCGCGGTCATCTGCGTGAGCTACGCCAATTCGCAGGAGGTCGCTCCCCCGGGCACGCAGGTCTGGGCGTCGCCCGAATGGAAAATCTGGCAAATCTGCAAATTGAAAGTCGAAGAGGGGGTCGAGAACACGCAGCTCTTTACCGTCCTCGGGGAAACGGGCGGCGCGTTCCAAGGTTTCTGGCCGGAAGGTCCCGGAGAAGTGTTGATGGAGTCCCGCGAAAACCTGAGCACGCACATCCCGGGCGAGCCCAATGAGCCCGCCCGCGTTTTGATCGTCTCGTTCATCGAAGTCGACAACCAGATCGTGCCGACTTCGTTCTCGTTCCGCGACCGCAAAAACCAAGTCCACAAAGACTGCCGCGATCTTTCGCTGCAAAAATAATTAAAGTTTGCCTTCGTACTCGTTGTGAATCTTTTTGATCGAGTTCGCGGCGTCGACCATCACCAGCTGGGGCTTGTGCTGTAAGGCCTCTTCTTGCTCGAAGTCGGCGTAACTCGCGATGATGACCAAATCCCCTTTATGCACCTTGCGCGCGGCGGCGCCGTTCAGGCAGATCTCGCCGGGTTTGCCGTGGATCACGTAGGTGGCGAAGCGCTCGCCGTTGTTGCAGTTGTAAATCTCAACGCGCTCGAAAGGGATGAGCCGGGCGGCGTCGCAGAGTTTCGGATCGATGCTGACCGAGCCTTCGTAATTCAAATCGGCGTCGGTGACGGTGGCGCGGTGAATTTTCGATTTCAACAAATTGAGTCTCATCGGGCTCTCCTTAAGTGTTCATCTTCAAAGCGGAATGCAATCCGTGCAGAACCATGTGGGGATTCTCCTCGTCGAAAATGCCGGTCTTCGCGAAGAGCGAGGCGAACCCCCCCGTACCGATCACCTTGGGCTTCTTGCCGCCGAAGGCCTCGGCGGTGATGCGCCCGCCGATTTCCTTCACCTGTCCAAGCGTTCCGAAGTAAAGACCGCTTTGAATGCTTTCGGTCGTGGTTTTCGCCAGGCACTCGCCGGGCTTCACGATCTCGACCGACGGCAGACGCGAGGTTCGCGATTCCAAAGCCTCCATCGAGATCCTAAGGCCGGCGATGATCACGCCGCCCAAGTATTCCTTGTCGCGCGTGACCGCGCAGAACGTGGTGGCGGTGCCGAAGTCGATGATCAGCAGGTTTTCGCCGGGATAGAGCTGGGTGCCGGCGATCGCGTTGGCGATGCGGTCGGGTCCGACTTCGAGCGGATTCTTATAGCGCACCTTCAGGCCGGTTTTGACGCCCGCCTGCAGCACGAACGGGTTCAGGCGAAAATACTTCAGGCACGCGTTCTTCACCGAATGCAGGACTTCGGGCACCACCGTGCAGAGCGCGACTTGTTTGACGCTTTTGGGGTCGATGTCGTTCTCGCGCAGCACCGAGCGCAGAAACACGCCGATCTCGTCGCTCGACGCGCCCGTGCGCGAATTGCGGCGGAAGCGCAGGCGGATTTTGCCCTCGTCAAAAACGCCCCCGTAAATCTGGGTGTTGCCCACGTCCAAACAAAGAATCATGTTTCCGCTCCTTCAAGCCAGGCGCCGATGCGCCGGCTCAATTGATCCAGATCGTCGAATTCGTATTTTTCGCGTTCCGTTAAAAAGGCGCCGGGATGGCGCGAACGATCGGCGCCGACCGCCTGCCATTCGTTGGCGACCACCGCGTCGACCGCGGGTCCGAGCTGCGCGCGGGCTTGAGCTTCGGTGTCGTCGGCGTTCAGCGTGAGTTTGAAGCCGATCACGCGCACGTTCTTGTTGCGCGCATACTCTTTCAGACGCGGTAGAATCTTGAAATTCGTTCTGAGCTTTATCGTCGGCGCTTCCCGGCCCGAAAGCTTCGCTTCGTTTTCGATCGGGCGTCCGTTCACTGAATCCACCGAGTAATCCCCAACGGCCGCCGCGTGAATGACGGCCGTGAAGTCGTAAGTCGCAAGCGTCTCGCGAAGTTTAGCGTCTAAATCCGCGAATGAAGTGTACGCGATCGCTTGGATGCCGTCGTTAGGGAGCCTGGCGCCTTGGCCGTGCAAATACGTCACCTCCCAGCCTTGCGCGGTCAACCGATCGGCGAGTCGCGCGCCGGTCTGACCGGTGCTGACGTTCGAAATGAAGCGAATCCCGTCGACCGGTTCGCGAGTCGCGCCGGCGGTGATTAGGACGCGGCCCTTCGCGGGGTGCTGCAAACGCTGCAAGATTTCCTCTGGTTCCAGCAGGCGTCCGGCGCCGACTTCGCCGCAGGCCAGGTTGCCGCTTCGGGTTTCATGCACGCGCCAGCCGCGCGCGGCGAGTTTGGCGAAATTCTCCCGGGTGGGCCCGGCATCGTACATTTCGGTATTCATGGCCGGAAAGATTTCGAGCGGCTTGTCCTTGGGCCACGCGAGCAACAGGGCGCTGACCAAATCGTCCGCCAGACCATGCGCGGACTTGGCGACCAGGTTTGCAGTGGCGGGACAGATCACGCCCATGTCGGCCCAGCGGCTCAAGCGGATATGATCCATGGCGCGGCCCTCTTCCCAGATGTCGCTGAGCGTGGGCTTGCCGGTCAGTCCTTCGAACGTCGCGCTCCCTACGAATTTGAGCGCGCTCGGAGTCGCGACCACTTGGACGTCGTTTCCATCCTGCACGAGCCGCGAAATCACTTGGCAAGCCTTGAAGGCCGCGATGGAACCGGAAACAAAGAATAAAACACGGCGCTTAGAGTTCGACATTGTCGATCAACCTCACGCTTCCCAAAAACGCGGCCGCGAACCTGCGGCCGGCGACGTCTTCCACGTAATCGACTCGGAATCCGAGGGTCGAAAGCTCGCGGCGCGCGACCCCGGCATCCGCGGCGGTCTTGATGATCTGGTACAGGCGGGGGGCGATCTCGCGCTCTTCGGATTTGAGCAGCAGATTGCGCGAGCTCATCGCCAGGCCGTCGGCTTCGCGCACGGTGGGCACGCCGATGACGTCGACGCCCAGGAAAAAAGACTTGGCCATGTCCCGAATCAAGCTCAGCTGCTGAAAATCTTTTTCGCCGAAGTAGGCGCGCGTCGGCCGCACCAGACAGAAGAGCTTCATTACGACCGTGAGCACGCCTTCGAAATGACCGGGGCGGGTCGCCCCGCAAAGCATCTTCGTGAACTCCTTCTCGCGCACCTCGAAGCGAAAGCGGTCGCCGTAGATTTCGTCGTGGATCGGCAGAAACGCGACATCGGTGTTTTCCCGCGCGAGCATCGCCAGATCTTTCTCGAT
>DAISHW010000289.1:3583-3859 GCA_036822295.1 Bdellovibrionales bacterium
CGCCGCAAATCCTCCGGATCATTGAACTGGGCCGGATTGACGAAGATCGAGACCACGACGCGTTCGTTTTCGGCCCGGGCTTTGCGCACGAGCGACAGATGCCCGTCATGTAACGCGCCCATGGTCGGCACGAAGCCGACGCTTCGGGATTCGGGCAAGGCTCGCAATTCGGCGACCGACTTCACGATTTTCATTCGTAAGTCTCCTGGCTCGAGGGGAATTCGCCGGACAAAACGTCGGCTTTGAATTTTTAGAGCGCCCGGCCGATCAGTTCCG
>DAISHW010000290.1:0-3828 GCA_036822295.1 Bdellovibrionales bacterium
TCTCGTTCCGGAAAGAACCGCGCCAGAGCTGCTTCTCGTCGGATTTACGCACAAGGATCAAATCGGTCGTCACCACCAAGCGATATTCCGTGGTCAAGACCGCTTGTTCCGGCAAAGTCGGAAGCTGCGAGCTCTTGTTGTTCACCGCGGCCCCTTGAAGCGTCACCACTTTTTGGATGGTTCCGTAGAGTATCAGGGGCGAGGACTCCTTGTTCGTCACGCGCGCCACCTGACTCGAAGCGAATTGGCGGATCAACGAATTGGTGAAGTTCGCCTCGATCCCGACGTCGGTGCTCAAATTCTGAAACATGGGGATGGCGACTTGCGTGTATCCGCCGGGAAGCGAGCGCTCGCTCATGTCTAAACGGTACGCGCAGCCAGGCAGGGCGGCGCAGGCGATCAGCAGAGTGAAAATGAGTTTGGATGACACTGAAAAACGCTAATCAATTCACCTTGACCGGTCAAGCGAATGCTCTAAATTGGCCCCTATGAACAAACCCTATCGTCTGCTCGCGCCCGGTCCCGTCCCCGTGCCGCGCTCGGTCCTCGAGCGGATGAGCGAAAAACTTCTGCATCACCGCACGCCCGCGTTCGAAAAAATTCTGCTCGAGACTTGGGCGGGTTTGCAGTACGTGTTCTCTACCCGTCAAGCGGTGCAGATTCTGACGGGAACCGGGAGCGCCGCGATGGAAGCCGCGGTGCTGAACACGCTTTCGCCCGGCGACCAGGCTCTGGTGGTCGTCAGCGGAAAATTCGGCGAGCGTTGGGCCGAAATCTGCGAACGCTACGGCGTGAAGACCGAACGCTGGAATCTCGAATGGGGCCGGCCCGCGAGCGCGCCCGAACTCAGCGCGCGACTGAAAGCCAATCCCCGCTTTAAGGCCGTGTTCACGCAAGTTTGCGAAACCAGCACCGCCACCGTCCACCCGATTCAAAAAATGGCCGAGGTCGTGCGCCAAGACTCCACCGCGCTCTTCGCGGTCGATGCGATCACCGCGGTGGGCTGCATGCCGCTGCCCATGGACGAATGGCAACTCGACGTCGTGATCGCGGGGTCGCAAAAGGCGTTCATGATTCCGACGGGCTTGAGTTTCATCGCCATGTCGGAGCGCGCCTGGTCGGCGCAGAAGAATTCGAAACTGCCGAAATACTATTTCGATCTGGCGCTCGAGAAGAAGGCCAACGACAGAAAAGAAACGCATTTCTCGACGCCGACCCCGCTGGTCACGGGGCTGAGCATGGTCGTGAACCGCATGCGTGAGGTCGGACTCGACAAAGTCATCGCCCGTTGCGCGTTGCTCGCGCGGAACACCCGCGAGTTCGGCAAGGACGTGGGCCTGGGGACATTCTCGAACGCGCCGAGCGACTCCGTCACCGCGCTCACCACGCCGACGGACAGCGCGAAACTTCGCGATCAGCTCGAAAAAGACGACAACATCACCGTCATGGGCGGACAAGATCAGTTGAAAGGCAAGATCCTGCGGGTCGGCCACATGGGCGACGTGCGCGATGAAGATATGCTGGCGCTTTTCGCCGCGCTCGCCACCAAGCTCGGCAAGCCTTTCGATGAAGCCAAATATAAAACGAATCTTTCAAGCGTGGGCACGCTCTTTCAATGAAAGTCGCGATTCTCGAGCCTTACAGCTTGGCCGCGCAGGCCCAACTCAAAGCGCACCCCCGAGTCGAACTCGTCACCGACGCGAGCGCCGCCGAAGCCGTGCTGATCCGCAGCCGCACGCAAATCGACCGAGCCTTTCTGGATGCGGCGCCCACACTCCAATGCGTGATCACCGCGACGTCCGGCTTCGATCACGTCGATTGGCGCGAATGCGCGAAGCGCGGCGTGATCGCGGCCCACACGCCGGCGGCCAACGCGCAAAGCACGGCGGAGCTCACGGTCGGACTGATGCTCGCATGGGAACGACGCATTCCAGCCGCTTACAAAAACGTGCGCGGCGGGAAATGGCGCGACGCTCTCGCGCGCCCGCACGGCTTGGACGGTAAAACGCTCGGCATCGTCGGCCTGGGACGCGTGGGCGCGAGAGTCGCGCGCGTCACGCACGCGCTCGGCATGAAACTCTTCGCTTACGATCCCTACATCGAAGCCGATCGTTTCGCGGAGTACGATTGCGAACGCATCGGCTTCACCGAACTCCTCCGCTCGGTCGACATGGTGACTCTTCACGTGCCGCTCACCAAAGAGACGAAGCATTTGATGAATCAACCCACCCTCAATGAGATGCAAAACGAAGCCGTCCTGATCAACACGTGCCGGGGCCCCGTGGTCGACGAAAGCGATCTGATGGTGGCGCTCGACGACGGGGTCATCGCGGGTGCCGCCATGGACGTGATCGAACGCGAACCGCCGCCGCCGGGTCACCGCATTTTGACCCATCCCAAGCTGATTTTGACCCCTCATATCGGCGCCTTCACGGAACGGGCGTGGGAAAAGGCCTCTGCCGAAGCGGTCCATAAATTGTGCCAATTCGCCGAGGGACGGTCCGTCGCCGACACACTGCCGCTCGCGACCCCCTGGTTTCCGCATACTTAACCAATTCCTTGAGGATAACGCCCACTTGTGTTCGAATGGCGATTCCGTGCGCCAATCGACCTAGGAGTTAGAATTGCCGGCAATCGTTGTCGTGGGATCCCAATGGGGTGATGAAGGAAAAGGCAAAGTCGTGGACGTCTTTTCCATGAAGTCCGATTTCGTCGTTCGCTACCAAGGCGGTGCGAACGCGGGTCACACGCTCGTGGTCGACGGTAAAAAGACCGTGCTGCACTTGGTGCCGTCGGGCGTCCTGCACCCGCACACGACCTGCGTGATCGCGGCCGGCTGCGTGCTCGACGTCGAAAAGCTCTGTGATGAGATCAAAGCGCTCAAAGAAACCGGTCTGCTCAAAGAAGACGCCCAGCTTTTGGTGTCGGATTCCGCCACCGTGATTCTGCCCTATCACCGCTCGCTCGATCAGGCGCGTGAAAAGGCCGCCGGCCACGAGAAGATCGGCACCACGGGTCGCGGGATCGGCCCGGCGTACGAGGAACGCGCCTCGCGTAAAGCGCTGCTCTTCGGCGATCTGTTTCAGAAAGAATCTTTGCGCGGCAAACTTGAAGTCGCGTTGAAGGAAAAGAACTTCCTGCTCGAGAAATTCTACGGCGAAAAGCCGGTGAGCGTCGACGACATGATCAAGATCATCGACCGGGTGGCCGCGTACCTGGAGCCGCACCGCTGCCGTGACACCTCGCTGGTGATTCATAAAGCGCTGAAGTCCTCGAAGAAAGTACTGTTCGAAGGCGCGCAAGGCTCGCTTCTCGATCTGCTCCACGGCACTTATCCGTTTGTGACCTCTTCCAGCACGCTATCCGGCAGCTCGCTGATCGGTTCCGGCGTCGGACCTAACATGATCAACCAGGTGATGGGGATCACGAAGGCCTATAATACCCGCGTGGGAGCCGGCCCTTTTCCGACCGAGCAAGAAAATGACATCGGCGAGCGCATGCGTTCGGTGGGCGCCGAGTTCGGGGCCACCACGGGCCGCTCGCGGCGCTGTGGATGGCTGGATTTGGTGGCGCTCAAATACGCGATCCGCTTGAGCGGCATCACCTCTTTGGCGCTGATGAAGCTTGATGTCTTGAGCGGTTTTGAAAAAATTGACGTGTGCGTGGCCTATGAGCTCGACGGTCAAAGAATCAGCGAGTACCCCAACAGTCCCGGCGATTTGGCCCGCTGTAAGCCGCTCTACGAGCCTCTTTCCGGCTGGAAAGAGAATCTGACCACGGCCAAATCCCTAAAGGATCTGCCCCGCTGCGCCCAAGAATACATTCAGT
>DAISHW010000291.1:0-276 GCA_036822295.1 Bdellovibrionales bacterium
GATCGCCGAATTGCCCGTTGTTTTGCGCGCTGAAATCTTCAGGCAGCGGGCCCTCGGCGGTCGGAAGATCGAATTCGCCCGTGGCGCGCTCGGGCGTGTCGACGCCGCTGCCCGAGCCTGACGAGTTCCAGGCGCCGCTATCGGCCGCGGCTTGGGAACAACCCGCCAGATTCGGATTCTGCGCGCAGTCCATCAAATCCATCGGCATCTCTTGAACGTCTTCGCCTTGCTGGCCTTGCATCATCTGCATCACCATCGGCAGCATGCTCATGAGCA
>DAISHW010000291.1:326-3411 GCA_036822295.1 Bdellovibrionales bacterium
GCGCCCGCCGCGGCGGCTTGCGTTTGCGTGTCGCCGGTCGATTGCGGTTCGGTCGAGCTGTCGTTTTTGCAAGTTTCCGCGATCTGCGCGTTGTCGGCGAAATCCTTCGCGGTCTGGCGGGCGGCGGCCGGGCTCATGTCGCCGCAAGGATTTTCGGCGCCGAGCTCGGCGGTGGCCGTCGCTTTGTCGTTGTCGTTCAAGCTGTCGAGCAATTGCCTGCAGGCGCCGCGACAGGCGTTCATGCGACCGCCGCACGCCCCCTCTTGGCCCGACGCGAAGGTCGCGACGTTCTTGCCGTCCTCTTCGGATTTCTGACAGAGTTTTTTGCGCGAATTCAGATTTTCGCCGCCCGTGATCTGCGCGACGAATCCATTGTGCGTTTCCAAAGCCTGCGCGGGTTGACCGCCGATTTGACGAATGCACGCTTGCGCGTCGCCGGCCGTGCAACACAGGGCCGCCGCGTTCATGCGCTTTTTGCACTCCGACACGACTTTGGCGACCGTGCCTCCCGCCGGCGCGGAACCGCAACCCGGGCCGCCGTTTTTGCAATATTGCTGCTTATGGGTTTCGCAGACGATGCGTTTCGTGCCGGACAAACCCGAGAAATCCGCCGGACAACCGACTTGTTGCAAGGATTGCTCGACGCTCATGGGAATGCCCGCGCTCCACGCGGGACCAGCAATCAGAAATGCCAAGGCCGGGACAAGACTTCGCATTCTCATATCTTACCTGATGGGGGCGCGTTAGAGAGAGCCCTCTGTGCTGGGGTGTTTCGAAATGAGACGCTTCGCTCGCCGAAAGTCGAGCCCCGCCGCTTGTGGTGGGCGCGTAATTTCGTTAGGCTTTCTTGCCCATGAAAACGCGCACCTTGCAGATGGCCGTCACCGAATTCGCGATCCCGAGCCCCCGCTCCGGGCATATCGAGATGTACTCAGGTTTCGGACCTTTGCCCGAGGTCGGCGCCGAGATTCACGCGGCGATTCAAATGGAACGGCGGCGCGAGAATGCCGGTTTTGTCCCCGAGAAATGGATCAGTCACACGTTTGAGATCGGCGCGCACCGCGTGGTGGTGGGTGGCCGCATGGACGGCTTCACGCCCGGGTTACCGCCGCGGATCGAAGAGATCAAAAGCGCGTACCAGGCCGAAAAGTTGCTCGAGGCGTTGGAACGCCTGCCGGATCATCCCTACCGTTTGCAGCTGCTGACTTACGGCTACATGCACCTGAAGATGACCGGGCAGCTCGCGGATTTGCGCCTGCACGTGGTTTGCGCGCGCAGTGGCGAGGCGAAAGATCTGCATCTGATTCTCGATGTGGACGCTTATGAAGCGTGGCTGGCTCGGCGCTTGGCCGAGATCGTGCGCGAGGACGAGATGTTCGAGAAGCTGAAACGTCGGCGACGTCAATCGGCCAAGGGATTCGTATTTCCTTTTCCGTCGCCGCGCGCGGGTCAACGGGAGTTATTAGAGACCGTAGAGAAAGAACTGAAGAACGGCGCGCGTTTGCTGGTTCAGGCGCCGACGGGTTTGGGGAAAACCGCGGCGATCAGTTTTCCGGTGCTGCAAGAATCCATGCGCCGGGGGCAGAAGACCGTTTACGTGACCGCCAAGAACACGCAGCACGCGGTCGCCGAGGATGCCGCCCGCCAGATTCAAGCGACGGGCGCGAAACTGAAGTCCGTCACCGTCCACGCCAAAAGCAAAATGTGTTTGAAGGACGAGGTCTTCTGCAACCCCGAACACTGCGAGTTCGCGCGCGATTATTACACGAAGGTGGCGAATGGCGATCTGACCCAGAAGCTCGCCAAGAAAAAAACTCTGACCGCCAAGACGTTCCGGGCTTTCGGGCGTAAACACCAGGTCTGTCCGTTCGAAATGCAGCTCGAGATGGTTCCGCGCGCGGACTTGGTGATCGCCGATTACAATTACGTTTTCTCGCCGCGCAATATTCTGGGTCGTCTGACGAACAATGGCTTTGGCAAGAGCGGCCAACCCAATTTGGTGATCGACGAGGCGCACAACCTGCCGACACGCGCGAATGATTATTATTCCGCGCGCTTGTCGCTCGAGGATCTGCGGAAGTACAGCGAAGGCGCGACCCCTCTGGATGAAGAAACACGGGACATGATGCGCGGCTTGGTTTTGGCGACCGAGCGGCGCGTGCGCGACCTGGTGCCCGAGCGCGACCTGGTGCCCGAGCGCGATAAGCCGTCGGAGCTGACGATTCATCCGATGGACTTTATGGACCTGCTCGGGCGCTCGCAGGAAATCCTGGGCCGCTACCTGGGCTCGACCTTGCAATTGCAAACTCAGGACCCCGTTTTGCGCTTTTGCAACGAGTTCAGCGCGTTCGCCGAGGCTTTGGCCGGCATGGGGGACGAGTACTTCTGCACCTATCAACCGGGCCACGCGGGCGGCAGCTTAAAGGTCACGTGTTGCGACGCCGCGAACGAACTGAAGGTCGCGTACGCGCATTTTTCAACGGTGGTGGCGTTCTCGGCGACCGTGAAACCTTTTGAATATTACGCGAAGATTTTGGGCTTTGAGGGCGACGGCCTGAAGACCGCGGAGTTCCATTCCCCGTTTCCCAAGCACAACCGCAAACTTTTGATCATTCCCCAGGTCTCGACCAAGTTCCGCGATCGCGCCGCGAACTACGCAAAGATCGTGGCGGCGATCGAACGCATCGTGAAGGTGAAGCGCGGCAACTACTTCGTGTTTTTTCCGAGCTTCGATTTCCTGTATCAGATCGCGGGCCGCGTGCACTTGCCCGAATTCGAAGTGATCACGCAGGCGCGCGAGATGCGGCGCGAAGCGGTCGAAGACATTCTGGACAAACTTCGCGCGCGGGAAAAGCCGACCTTGATCATGGCCGTGCAAGGCGGCGTGTTCGCCGAGGGCGTCGACTACCCGGGCGACATGCTGATCGGCGCGATTGTCGTCGGGCCCGCGTTGCCGACCTTTGACTTCGAGCGCGAGCTCTTGCGCAAATACTTCGACCGCAAACACGGCCATGGTTTCGATTACGCCTACACCTACCCGGCCATGGCCAAGGTCGTGCAAAGCGCGGGGCGCGTGATCCGCAGT
>DAISHW010000291.1:3421-3815 GCA_036822295.1 Bdellovibrionales bacterium
CCCCGCGTTCGGGGGTTGATCGTGTTGATGGATCAGCGCTTTACGCAACCGACCTATCGGCAAACGATGCCCGCCGATTGGCTTGAGGACGAAAATCCGGTGAGCCACACGATCCTTCACGATATCGAAAAATTCTGGAAGAACCATGAACCTGAAAACGTCTGAGTTTTTGTTTCTGGACGCGCAAACGATCGGCATGCGGCCCCCGCGCGGAAGATTGCTGGAACTGGCCTGGTGCAAGGCGCGCGCGGGCGATGACGAACTCAAGGTCGATTCGCATTTGATCGCGCTTCCCGAAGGTTTGACATTGCCGCGGATGGTGACCGACCTGACGGGCATTACCGACGCCGACATGAAAAACGCCCTGCCGCTCGAAGACGTTCACAAAGCCTTC
>DAISHW010000292.1:0-2214 GCA_036822295.1 Bdellovibrionales bacterium
GTGGTCGGCGGACCGGGATTGATCCCCTCGGATTTCAAAGCGCTCACATCGACCGTCGACGTGGGCCAAAAGGTTCTGCTCGATGACGGTTTGCTCGAGCTGCGCGTGACCGCGAAGCGGGACGATGACTTGGAGTGCGAAGTGATTTACGGCGGTATCTTGAAAGACCGCAAAGGCATGAACGTGCCGGGCGCGAGTCTTCCCATCGACGCCATGACGGAAAAAGATCTTCGCGATTTGCAGTTCGGATTGGACAAGAACGTCGACTACGTCGCTTTGAGTTTCGTGCGCCAGGGAAGCGATATCGAGAAGCTCCGCGATTTGATCAATGCCAAGCGGCCGGGCACGCGCATCGTCGCGAAAATTGAAATGCTCGAAGCGCTCAACAACCTTGAAGAGATCATCGCGCTCAGTGACGCCGTCATGGTCGCGCGCGGTGATCTGGCCATTGAAGTCGGGCAGAGCCAGCTTCCCGCCATTCAAAAGCGCATCATCCGCTTGGCCAACGTGATGAATAAACCGGTGATCACGGCGACGCAGATGCTCGACAGCATGGTTGAAAACCCGCGTCCCACGCGCGCCGAAATCACGGACGTCGCGAACGCGGTGATCGACGGCTCCGATGCGCTGATGCTTTCGGCTGAGTCGGCGAGCGGCAAATACCCCTTCCGCTGCATCAGTACGATGCATGAAATCATCACTGAAGTCGAAAAGGGCAGCGATCTTTACTGGGACATCTCGCTTGAAGAGGACGATCTCGAGGTCCCGGACGCGATCGCCGCGAGCGCGGCTTTGACCGCGCTGAAGGTGCACGCCAAAGCCCTGGTTTGCTTGACGACCACCGGTAAAACCGCGACGCTCATCGCGGGATCGCGCCCGCGTTGCCCGATCATCTGTATCACGCATCAACTCGAGCCGCTCAACCGGCTCGAGCTCGTCTGGGGCATTCAAACCTATCGTATTCGTCCGTATCAGAGCAGCGAAGAAGCGCTCACCCAGGTCGAAGAGCTCCTGCTCAAGATCGGCATGGTGGAACGCGGGGACCGCGTGGTCGTGACCATGGGCACGCCCGTGCAACAGCGCGCGAAGACCAACAGCATTCGCGTTTATACGGTCACCCGCGACCGCATGGAAGTGCCGGACTCTGAACTGCCCTTGCGTTGCCGCAGGGACCCTACCGCCGGCCGGGGACCTTTTTAAGGGTGTAGACGATTTCCCAATACGGCAGAACGTCTTCGACATCCGACATTTTGAATTTCATCGTCAAGACGCCGCCGGCCTCGGAAGCCTTTTCTTGAACGAGCTTTTTCTCGGCGAGTCCGTCGGGATCGTTCACGCTGAACAAGAAGTTCAGATCACGCATCGAATTGTTTTGCATTTCAGTCAGGCTGACCTTGGTCATTCCTTTGTCGTCGGGCGGAATTTTCTTGCCGTAAAACAAGAGCGCGCGCAGGGTGGGAAGTTCTTTTTCCTCCACCGTGACGCGCTTATTTTCCTCGGTGAACAGGTACTTGTTGTACCAATCGGTGAACCCGGCCAAAACCTTATGGTTCAGAATTGTCACGCGCTTCTTGCCCTCGCCCAAATCTTCGATCTTCATAAGGTTGAGCGCTTGCAGAACCTCCATGATTTTATCGAGTTTGTTGGTCGGCTGCTGAAAGATCTGGATGCAGTAGTCGCGCAGCTGGTGGTAGGGGATCACCAGCCCGCCTTCGGTCTTCTCGCCCGATTTGAAGCCGATCAACGAAATGATCGCGCACAGGCGCGTGACCATATGCGGGGGGAACATCTCTTCGCTGTCGGTGGTCGTGGCTTCCAGATTTTTAATGCGCGTGTTGGCGTCGCGCAGCTGGCCGTTCACGGTTTTGACCATGGCCTTGAGCCACTCCGGAAACGTCTTGAATTGCGCGTAGAGCGAGGCGAACGGGAGTTGAATGACTTCGGTGTCTTGGACGGCTTTCGCCCCGGCGCTGCGCGGCTTGTTGTCGAAGAACGCCATCTCTCCGAGCATTTCTCCGCTTTTTTTTTCGGCCAGGATGATTTCGCCGCTGCCTTTGGCCTTGGTGATCGCGATGCGGCCGCTTTTGATCACGTACATCGCGTCCGAGGCGTCGCCTTCGCGAAACAAAACATCGCCTTTGCTTAACTTTTTGACCCCACCGGCCACTCTGCTTCGCCCCTCGCTGCTGTAACGATATTATCGCAAGTTTATTT
>DAISHW010000292.1:2224-3811 GCA_036822295.1 Bdellovibrionales bacterium
CAATGATCGAGGGGGCCGGGGCTGGACCAACGGCGGGGCCAGATTCGCTAAAGTTTCATTTCGCAAACGTCTTCAGAGACACGAAGTGTGGCGTCCGTCGACTTGCGCACTTCATCGACGCTCGAGCCCGGCGCGAACTCGCGCAAAACAAATCCGTCTTTGTCGCGATCGAGCACGGCCATGTCGGTGACGACGCGTTGGATGCAGTTTTCACCGGTCAAAGGCAGCGTGCACTTCTTCAAGATCTTCGATTGGCCCGCTTTATCTTTGTGCTGCATGGCCACGATCACGCGCCGCGCGCCAGCCACCAAATCCATCGCGCCGCCCATGCCTTTGACGAGTTTACCGGGCACCATCCAGTTGGCGATGTTGCCGCTTTGGTCGACTTCCATCGCGCCCAAAACGGTCAAGTCCACGTGACCGCCGCGAATCATCGCGAAGCTGTCGGCGGAGCTGAAGAAGCTCGCGCCCGGAACCGCGGTCACGGTTTGTTTGCCGGCGTTAATCAAATCGGCGTCGACCTCGGCTCGCGTGGGAAAGCGGCCCATGCCGAGCATGCCGTTTTCACTCTGGAGCATGACGAACATGCCCTTCGGGATGTAATTCGCCACCAGTGTCGGGATGCCGATGCCAAGGTTCACGACGAATCCGTCTTTGACTTCCTGAGCGATGCGTTTGGCGATCTGTTCACGTGTGAGCACGGAATTATCCTTCGGTGAGCGTCAAGTTTTCGATGCGCTTTTCAAACTGTCCCTTGAAGATCCGCTGCACGTAGACGCCGGGCACGTGGATCTGATCGGGATCGAGCTCGCCGATCTCGACGAGTTCCTCGACTTCGGCGACCGTGATTTTGCCCGCGGTCGCGACGACCGGGTTGAAGTTGCGCGAAGTTTTGCGAAACATAAGGTTTCCGAATTTATCGCCCTTCCACGCCTTCACGAACGCGAAGTCGCCGACGATCGAACGCTCTAAGACGTACTTGCGGCCGTCGATCTCGCGGACCTCTTTGCCTTCGGCGACCTTGGTGCCGACGCCCGTCGGGGTGAAGAAGGCGGGGATGCCCGCGCCGCCGGCGCGCATCTTCTCGGCCAGAGTGCCTTGCGGAGTGAATTCCACTTCGAGTTCGCCGGACAAGTACAGGCGCTCGAACAATTCGTTTTCTCCGACATAGCTCGAGATCATTTTTTTCACCTGTTTGTTCTCGAGCAAAACGCCCAAGCCGAAGCCATCGACTCCGGCATTGTTCGAAACGCAGGTCAGGTTCTTCGCGCCGCTTTTACGTAGCGCCGCGATCGCGTTCTCTGGAATGCCACAAAGCCCGAAACCGCCGAACAGCATGAGCATGCCGTCTTTGACGCCCTCAAGCGCCTTATGTGCGTCAGGATAAACTTTGTTCACATGCGCTCCACGATCATGGCCACGCCTTCGCCGCCGCCCACGCACAAGGTCGCCAAGCCGAACTGTTTTTGCTTGGCGCCGAGCGCGTGAATCAGCGCCGTCAAGGAGCCCGCGCCGCTGGCGCCGATCGGGTGGCCGAGCGCCACCGCGCCGCCGTGGATGTTGGTCTTCGCGTGCGGGATCGAAAGT
>DAISHW010000293.1:0-3790 GCA_036822295.1 Bdellovibrionales bacterium
CTGCCGGCCAAGTTCGTGTTCGCGCATGACGAGGGCGACATTCCGACCGCCGCCGGCGACATCGCGGTGGAGTACAACGGTCTTACGCCCGCGCTCCGCGCCGAATGGCGCGGCGTGCACATCGGCGCCCAATGGTCCGCGAAAGTTCGTACGACCGACGTGACGTTCGCTTGCGATCCGCGCTCGGCTTCGACCAGGGTCTTGCAAACGGGCGGCGAAACGCCGGTGTCGACGGTTTATCCCGAGGGTTACGACCGCGGCTCTTACCGCGCGCACTTGATCATGGAGTCGGGCCGGATCTTCGAGATGGGTTGCGCGGGCACGAGCCCTTACCTGCGGGAATCGACTTTGCGTTTCGATGTGCCGCTGAAGCGCATCCACAAGGTCGGCAACGACACGCTGGGCCTGGGAGTCGACGGCCGCGTTTATCGCTTGGTGGGCACGACGGCCACGCCGATCGCGACGGAGCTCGACGGTCGCATCCACGATCTGGTTCCGATGTACGCGATGGATTTCTTCGATCTGTAGTCAGTATTTGTAACCGGACGGCACGCGCCGCTGCTCCAAGCGGCGCATGTCCTCGGCCAGTCGCTCGGCCGCTTGAGAGAGTCGGACCAGCTCTTGCGCCTTCGCTTCATCTTTGCCGCGGGCGTAGTCCGCGAGCGCGCCGGTTTGCGCCAGCATCGCTTCAAGGTATTTCAGGTTGGCGGCGATCTTGAGCCGCTCCCATTCCGTCTGGGGTTTGAGCACTTTCATTTTGTCGAGCGCGCCGGTCAGGCGCGGGCGCAGGATGTTTTCAATCGAGTAAACCAAATCCGCGTCGGTGATGCCCTGCTGGCGATAGGCGTCGGCGGTCTGTTGGTAGTCGTAAAACGCAGTGGCCATCTGCACCTCTACGATCTCGAGCGGCGAAAGGATTTTCGCGCGGGTCACGGGCGGGGAGCCGGCGCGGGGCCACTGCCAATAGATCGTCAGGCCGAAGGCAAGGGCCAAAGCGCCGATGCCCGCGACAAGAAAAGGATCGTTCTGGGAACGCCGGCGGCGCGCGGGCCCGCGCGGACGTCCGACCTGAACGACCATCATGCGGAATTCCTGCGCGCCGACCGACAAGAGTTGCCCGTCTTTCAGCGGATGGGATTTGCGCGCAGAAATCCGCGTCCCGTCGACCAGCGTGCCGTTATGCGAACCCAGATCCTGCACGACGATCGCGTCGCCCGCGCGCAGCAGACGGCAATGCGCGGCCGACATCATGTCGTCGTCGCGGAAAATCAGATCGCCGTCGCTGCGGCCGATGCGCACCTCGGCGCCCAGCGTGTAGCGCTGACCGGTCTCTTGATGGACCAAATAGAGATTGGGCCGGAGATTCGATTTCATCCCTATAGTCTTTCGGCTATTTCACGCGAGGTCCTGCCTGGGCATTGGGCCAATGTTGGCCCGGATCGCTCAAGTCCTGGGCCAAAGGTCCCGATTTTTCGGGGATGAGGCTCCGTCAGGTCACATTCTGCATCGCCACCTTGGCGTTTTTCTGGTCGCTGCCGATCGCCGCCCAGACGAGTTGCTTGCCCGAAACGCTTTCGGGTCAGTTTCTGGAGACGGTGGATCTGGGGGGCGCGTCCGAGCGCGTTCACTCTTTGAAATCGGTGAACATGACCGGCTCCTTCGTCACCAAAGTGCAGATGGTGGCGGGCTATCAAGGCGGCGCGGAGCCGACGCTCGCGCTGCGCTTTCGTTTCGATCCGGCGTTCGACGGCGTGAGTTTGGCGTACAATCTTTACGCCGTGCTGGTGCTCGCGGACGGTCAACCCGCGGCATGGATGGATTTCACTTCAGGCTGCACGGGACTCGGCATCGGATTTTTTCCGGGTCGCGAGGTCGCGGTGCCGGTCGTGAAACTGCGAGCGACTCCGGCCGCGCGCGTTCAAATCATGGTCTGGGGAAAGCTTTAGCGTGCGCCGTGAAGGCGCTCACGAGTTTCGCCAAACGTTCGGTCGCTTTCGGATCTTTCAATTTCCCGTTCTCATCGAAGGCCTCGTGAGCTTTGGCCAGCCCCGACATTTCGGGATACACATGACAACCCAAAGCTTCAAACGGGCGACGTGAATGCCAAAGCCCGCGCACGGCTCCGAGCGCGCCCGTAGAGGCGCCAAGCAGAAGCACCGCCCGGCCCGGCCAGGGATTGTTCGGCGTGCGTGAAACCCAATCGACCGTGTTTTTCAAAAGGGCCGCGATCGAGCCGTTGTTTTCAGGAGAGGAAATCACGTAGGCGTCGAAGGTTTTGAGTTTCGACGCCAGGCGGGTGACCTCTTCGGGGAAACCCTTGGCTTCGATGTCTTGATTGTAAACGGGCATCGGATAATCGAGCAGATCCAAGAACTCAGCTTCGAGGCCGTCGATGGATTGCACGATTTCAAACGCGTTGCGGACGTATTTTTTATTGTAGGAGCCGGCGCGCAACGATCCGGCGAAGCATAGAACTTTCATAAAGATTCCATACGCCGCCGGACCAGGCGCTGTCCATCAAACGTTTAGTGCAATTCTTTCGAATCGGCCGCTTGATGCTCGGAGCGGATCAAGTAAGCCGCGAGCAATCCGATGACGACCGCGCCCGCGATGACCGGCGCGGGGCGACGGCGAACCGCGCCCGAAGCGCGATTCCAAAGACTCAAGCCCCAAACGCCGGCGGGCTTCAAGGCCGCGATGATATTGAAAAAGGAATCCGGGGTCTGTTTGTCTTGAAACTCCGCCAGCGCATCGCGAAACTCCTGAGCCATCTGATCGAAGCCCGTCAGAAAACCGGAGCTTTCGCCGGTGGTTTTCGCGGCCGCGGTCGCGCTCGATGGAGTTTCCGTCAGCTCGCTACCGGTGTTGGCGCGACGGGTGGACGTGGATTTCATGGATGTGTTTTGCATAAGTTCCTCCTTATGGAATCGCTGTGTGGCGGAGCAAGACGCGGGCCACGGGAAGTTCGCGCTTAGTTTCGATTTCACGCGGAACAAGTTCCAATTCGCCCCGAAGTCGGGCCATGATAGGTTCATGAACCCTGAGCTGAAACGCGGCGAAAGAATCGTGGTCTATGACCGGGACCGCGTGGAGCTGGGTGAAGGCACGTTTCAAGAACGTGAGATTCACGGCGCCACCACCGCCTATGTTTGCGCGGAACATACGATTCTCGCCCAGGGCCCGCATTACATCAAACTGCGCGGTGAGTGGCATCAGATCGACGCGCGGTGACCTGGACTTGCGTTCAACTCGATCAAGAGTAAAACCGAGACATGGATTTGGAACCGATCACGTTGAATTCATTGGACCTCGTACTCTCGGTTTTCGAAAGCTCTCCGAATTATTTTATAAAAGTCGAAGGTTGTTTGCCGACCGCCGGCACGGCGCAAGAGGCGATCCTTGGCGAACCCGCCGCGAAGGGCCCGGGCTACAACAAGGAGTTCCTGCTGATTCGCGATCGCGGCCGTTTGATCGGCACGGCGGAAGTGCATGTCAATCATCCCGAACCTTTGAGTTCCTATCTCGGCCTGTTGCTGATTCGCGAGGACCTGTTCGGTCACGGCGTGGGCCGCGAATGTTACACCGCCGTGGAAAATCATCTGCGCTTTCGTCATGACATACGTCGGGTGCGGCTCGGCGTCTCGGATGACAACGACGTCAGCGGATTCTGGAGCAAGCTCGGGTTTCACTCGAACGGCCGCACCTATTGTTGGGAAGGCGAGCGCAAGACCAGTCATGTCGTCGAATACGAAAAAGCGCTGCCTTAAAAGCCGATTCGGGCTATATTTCC
>DAISHW010000294.1:0-3779 GCA_036822295.1 Bdellovibrionales bacterium
TGCAAGCCGATGTTTTCCTCCGCGAGCCGCGCCATCTCGTCCCAAGATCCGACGTCGCTCCAACCCATATCGCAGGGCACGCAGGCCTGCTCCGCCAAGCGCTCCATCACCGCGTAATCGATGCTGATGCCCGCGACCAACGCGTAATTGTATTCGGCGTTTGAAAGATCCTCGCGAATCTCGGCGATCTTGGCCCACATTTCGGGTTGAAAGCTTTTAAAGTGCTGGATCATGTCTTTCGCGCGGAATACGAACATGCCCGCGTTCCAGAAGTAACGACCCGAATCCACATACTTTCGCGCCGTCGCCAAGTCGGGCTTTTCACGAAAACCCGTCACGCGCCGGGCCTGCAGACCGCCGTCCTTCGCCACAGCCGCGTCATCGACCTCGATGTAACCGTAGCCCGTCGCCGGGCCGTTGGGCTGCACCCCCAGCGTGGTGACGAACCCCCGCGCCGCGACCTCGCCCGCGAGCCGCACCGCTTTTTGAAACGCGTTTTCATCGGCGATCAGGTGATCCGAGGGGAAAACACCCACGATCTCCTCTGTCTGTCCGCGCAACTCCAGAATATGACAAAGCAACGCGATGGCCGGCGCCGTGTTTTTGCCCATGGGTTCGAAGATCACGTTCTTGAGATTCAAACCCTCATGCTTTACGGCCCGTTGAGTCAGGGATTGCATGGATTTGGTCGTCAGAATGTGCACGTCACCCAGCGGCTTCAAGCGACGAATGGTGTTATCAAGAAACGAGCCGTCGAAGAACTCACAGAACTGTTTCGGATAGGCCGCGCGCGACACGGGCCACAGCCTGGTTCCGCTCCCGCCCGAAAGAATCACCGGAATCATTGCGCAGACACTCCTGAGTTGACGGTCACCGCGAACCTCATGCAAAAATCATTGAAACCACTCAAAGGTAATCCCAAATGAAAACTATCCCATTTATTGACCTCAAAGCGCAATACCAAGCTCTTAAAGAGCCCATACAAAAACGCATTCAAGACGTGCTCGAGCACGGTCTGTTCATCATGGGGCCCGAAGTCGAGGAGCTTGAAAAGAAACTCGCCGCGTTCACGAGCACGAAGCACGCCCTGGCGATGGCCAGCAACACCGACGCGGCGATGATCGCCATGATGGCGCTGGGCATCGGGCCCGGCGACGAAGTCATCATGCCGGCGTTTTCATTCATCGCCACGGCCGAGACCGTGCTGCTCGTCGGCGCGACCCCGGTTTACGTCGACATCGATCCGAAAACTTTCAACTTGGACGTGGCCCAACTCGAAAAGGCGCTGAGTCCGAAAACCAAAGCCATTCAACCGGTTTCGCTCTACGGGCAAACGGCGGACATGGACGCGATCAATGCGTTTGCAAAAAAACACGGTCTTTCGGTGATCGAGGACGCGGCGCAATCGTTCGGCGCGAAATACAAAAGCAAGCGCAGCTGCGCGCTGAGCACCGTCGGCGTGACGTCGTTCTTCCCCGCCAAACCTTTGGGCTGCTACGGCGACGGCGGGGCGATCTTCACCGACGACGACCAACTCGCCGAAGCGATGCGCGAGATTCGCGTGCACGGCCAGAAACAGCGCTACTACCACACCCGCATCGGCGTGAACGGGCGTTTGGACACGCTTCAGTGCGCGATTTTGATTCCGAAGCTCGAGCGCTTCCCCTGGGAGCTCGAGCAGCGCGCCAAGTGGGCCGAGCGCTACAACCGCGCGTTCTCGGAACTGCGCTCAAAGGGCGTGAGCGTTCCCGAGCTCGCCCCCGATCGCACCAGCAGCTGGGCGCAGTACACCCTGGTGATTTCGAATCGCGAGAAATTCCAAAAGGCGCTGCAAGACCAAGGCATCCCGACGGCGATTCACTATCCGCGCACGATGCCCGATCAGCCCGCATACACGAAACACGGACGAACGCTGAATATCGAGGTCAGCCGTAGAATGGCGGAAACCGTTGTCAGCCTGCCGCTCTACCCTGATATGAACGAAGAGATTCAAGACTACGTGATCGAACGCGTGCTCAAGTTTTTTTAAAGGACGGATGTCATGACCTTGATCTTCAAACAGCTCTTCGCGTTCCTGAAAATGCTGAATTCAGAAACCGGCCAGAATCAAATCGCGGCCGGGATCGCGGCGGGTTTCATTTTGGGCATGACTCCCGCTTTGTCTCTGCAGAGCTTGCTCGTTTTCCTCTGCATTCTGGTTTTCCGCATTCAGGCCGGAGCGGCGTTCGCGGCGGCGTTCTTCTTCGCCTTCGCGGCGTGGTTGCTCGACCCGGTTTTCCACTCGGTCGGCGCCGCGGTTCTGGAAACGCCCTCGCTGCAGGGTCTGTTCACCACGATGTACAACGTGCCGCTGCTCCCGCTCACGCGCTTCAACAATACGATCGTCATGGGCTCGGCCGTCATCACCGTCGCGGCGTTCCCGTTCGTCTTCGTCATCAGCCGCATTCTGATCTCGCGTTACCGCGCCACGGTCGTCGCGCGTTTCAAACAAACCAAATTCTGGAAGGCCATCCAGGCCACCAGCTTCTACAAATGGTATTACACTTATGACAACCTCTACGGATAAGGCGCCGCCCAAACCCAAAAAAGCCAAAGGTCCCATCCGTTGGGAGGCCGTGATCCCGATCGTCGTGATCGTGGCGCTGGTGGGTTTGTATTTCAGTTTGTTCTTCGACGGCCATATGCGCCGCGCGCTCGAGTACGTCGGCACTCAAGTCAACGGCGCCGAGGTCAACGTCGGCCGCTTGTCGACCAGCTTCCTGGGCGCGAGTCTTGAGCTCGACGATATCCAGATCACCGACAAGAACAAGCCCGAGCGCAACACCGTGCAGGTCGGCGCGATCCGGTTCAAAATGCTCTGGGACGCTTTGCTGCGCGCCAAGGTCGTGGTCGAGGAATCGTCCATCCTGAACATCCAAGCGCTTACGCCCCGCAAGTCACCGGGCTACGTCGTTCCGCCGCCCCCGCCCGAAAAGCCCGGCAGTTCGGCGATCGAAAAAGCCCAGGCGATGGTGCTCAAGCAAACCCGCAAGAAGTTCAACGAAAACTTCCTAGGGGACATCGCCGCGGTTTTAGGCGGCACCGATCCGAAAGAGCAGCTGAAGAACCTGCAAGCCGAACTCAAATCCGACGCGCGCATCCAGCAGCTCGAAGCCGAACTCAAGGTGAAACGGACCGAGTGGGAGAAGCGCATCCGGGAACTTCCCCAGCAGCAGGAGCTCAAGGCCTACGAAGCCCGCGTGAAGGCTTTGAGGTTCGACGTCAACAAACCCGCCGAGCTCGCGAGCAACCTGAAAGAAGCCGACAAGATCTACAAAGAGATCGACGGCAAAGTGAAGCTCGTCGAGGCCACTTCGAAAGACGTGAACGGCCAGGTGAATCAGTACTCGCAGTCGTTCAAAGATCTCGAAGCCATGGTTCAGGAAGACATTCGCGATTTACAAAAGCGCCTGAAAATCCCGAACATCGATTCGAAAGAGTTCTCGCGACAGATCTTCATGCAGATGATCGAGCAAAAGCTCGGTTCGTTCGCCAAGTACATCGCGGTGGCGCGCAAGTACATGCCGCCCAAGAAGACCGCGGCCGAGAAACTCGCCGAGCAAAAAGAAGCCGTCGACCCGCCCAAGCGCGGCGAGGGCCGCACCTACCGCTTCCCGATCACCGTCGGCTACCCGTTGTTTTGGCTGAAGCACGCGGCGATCTCTTCGGAGCTCGGCCAGAGCGAGCTGAGCGGCAACGTGAAGGGCGAGATCCTCGATCTGTCGACGGACCCCGTTTAT
>DAISHW010000295.1:0-3775 GCA_036822295.1 Bdellovibrionales bacterium
GGAACTCAACCCCCTGGAAATCCTTGGGCTCGATGTAGCGCTGATTCGAAGCCGGCAGGTACACGCGCTTGAAGCCGAGCTTCGCGGCCTCTTTCACGCGCTCGACCGCCAGGCCCGCGCCGCGCACTTCGCCGGTCAGACCGACTTCGCCGAAAAAACAAGAGCCCGAAGGCAACGGCGTTTGCCGCTCGCTCGAAATCAGCGCCGCGACCAGAGCCAAATCGACCGCGGGCTCGGTGATCTTCAAGCCGCCCACCACGTTGGTGTACAGATCGCGATTGGCCAACGACGTCGACGCGTGCTTCTCGAGCACGGCCGAGAGCATATGCACGCGATTCACGTCGATGCCGATGGAATTTCGCCGCGGTGACGGGAGGGGCGAGGTCGTGCTCAGCGCCTGAATCTCACACAAGACGGGACGGCTGCCTTCCATCGCCGCGAACACGGCCGAACCGAAATGGTTGTCGCGCCGCTCTTCGAGAAAAAACTCCGAAGGATTCGGCACTTCCTTCAAGCCATCGCCGGTCATCGAGAACACGCCGAGTTCGTTGGTCGCGCCGAAGCGATTCTTCAAGGCGCGCAGCAGTCGGAACTGCTGGTGGTGATCGCCCTCGAACGCCAAAACGGTATCGACCATATGCTCGAGCACGCGCGGACCGGCGAGCGAACCGTCTTTGGTCACGTGGCCGATGATGATGACGGTCACGTGCTTGGTTTTCGCCAGCGACAACAAACGGGCCGCGCACTCGCGCACTTGCGAAACGGAGCCCGGCACGCTTTCGACGTCCGCGGTAAACACCGTCTGGATCGAGTCGACGATCAGTACGTCGGGCTGGCGATTGAGCGCCGTTTCGACGATCGCATCCAGCGAACTTTCGCTCGCCAGATTCACTTTCGCGTCGCCAAAGCCCAAACGGCGCGCCCGCAACGCGGTCTGCTGCACGCTTTCTTCGGCCGAAATATACAGCACCCCGGCGCCGGATGGCGCCAAGGCGCCGGCGATCTGCATGACCAAAGTGCTTTTACCGATGCCTGGATCTCCGCCCAGCAAGATGTAACTGCCGCGCACCAGACCACCGCCCAGCACGCGGTCGACTTCGGCCAGACCCGTCGACGTGCGTTGGCCCGCGTCCAGGGTCGGAGTGTCGATCAGGTTATAAACGTCGATCGCACCGCCGCCTGCGGGGGAGGGCGACTTGGCGCTCACCCAACCTTTGCGGGTTTCGGGCGCGGCGCGCTCCTCGACAAAAGTATTCCAAGCGCTGCAGTCGCTGCAGCGACCTTCCCATTTGGCCCGCCGGGCGCCGCAGTTCTGACAGACGTAACTGGTTTTCGATTTCGCCATAGTGAAATCGGTAGCACGTTCAATGAAGTCTTGCCATCCCAATCTGGCCTCGTAAGCGTTCCGAAAATCGGACTAAAATAGAGCTTCATGACATCGAGGCAGGAGGCTTCGCTTTGGCCGTTCCACGGATTGGGCTCGCCGCATTTATTTTCTTCGCCGCTTTGGCCTCCGCCCAACCGCTCGCGCCGGTCGACAACGAGGCCCGCAACGATTTCAAAAAAGGCGTCGAAGCCTTTCAAAAGAAGCAGTTCGAAACCGCCGCGCGTCGCCTGACCGCCGTCCCGGAGCTCGGGGGATTCCTGTCGCTCTACAAGCACTGGTACCTTGGTCAATCGCTGGTCGAGCTCGGTAAATATCAAGAAGCCGAGCCTGAGTTCTTGAAAGTCATGGGCAGCGACGCCTCGAGCGAAATGAAATACCAGGCGCAGTTTCTGCTGGGTGAAACGTACCTGCGCCAGAAGAAATACCGCGAAGCGGTCGCAAGCCTGGCGCCGCTCGAGAAAAAATGGCGCCGCAGCTACCGTTTGCCGGAAGTGCTTTACCGTTTGCTGGTCGCCGACTTGCGCACCGAGCGCGTCGCCAGCGCGTGCGCCCGCGCCCGCCGTCTGTACTCGAATCATCCGGCCCATGCGCTGGTGATCGGTTGGGGGCCGGATATCGCGGCCGTTAAAATCGATGAGAAGCAGCTTCCCTGCACGGTCGGCTTCGACGACTTCGCCGCGCGCGTGAAGTCGCTGCAATGGTCGGGCGAGAGCGATAAGGCGCATAAAGAAATCACCGTCATGATGGAAAAGCAGCCCCAGGGGAAGAAGTTCGAGATCGATATGATTCTTGCCGGCTACCTGGTCAACGACGGCTCGACGGACGATGCGTTGAACTTGCTTATCCGCTACTATCCTCAACAAAAATCGAATGTCGGCTACTTGATGTTGCTCGGCAAAGCCGCCGCCCGCTCCGGCGAATATCAAACCGCGGTGGGCGCCTATGAGCGCGCGGCGGCTTTGAGTTCCAAGAGCAAGAAAGGCCGCGAAGCGCTCTACCAAGCGGCCTACCTGAGTTATCAATTCCAAGATTACGACGGCGCGGTTCGCAAATTCCAACAGTTCAGCAAAGCCAATCCGCGTTCCGGTTTGGCTCGCGATGCCCAGTGGCACTTGGCATGGCTGCAGTACTTGCGCGGCGACTACAAAGGCGCGCTGGCCAAGTTCGATCAAGTGCGGCGCGGTTACAAAGGCCGCCGGAAGCAATCCGATTCATTGCAAGAGCGCCTGTACTACTGGACCGCGATGGCCCATATCCGCTTGAAACAGTATGAGCAAGCGCGCATGGCCTTTGACGCGATCGTCGCGAAGAATCCGTATTCGTATTACGGGCTGGCCGCGCAAGCCCGACTCGCGGCGATCAAGCCGCAACTCGAAGAGACGAAACGCTTGCCCGCGGGCAGCAAAGCCGTACCGATGGAAGGCGCGATTCCGCCATCGGTCCCCGAGGAAAAAGAAAGCGAAGAAGACATCGCCGAAAACGAAGCGAGCGAAGAGGGGGCGCCCGTCGCCCAGCAAGAAGAATCCGAAAGCGACGAGAAATTCGAGGCCTCATCGTTCAAAGACCCGGCGATGCGCGCCCGCATCGACGTCGCGCAAAGCCTGATCGATTTGGGTTTACCCGGTTTGGCGCGTTGGGAGCTTTGGGAAGTCGAACGCCACACGCGCAATCCGCAATACCTGCGCATGCTCATGTCGGCATATGAAGGCATCGGCTCGTACAATCGCTCGGCCAGCATTTCGGAACTCAATTTCGGCCGCGAGCGCGAACGCGACGGCATAGAGGGCGGCAAAGCCCTTTGGCAAGCGATGTTCCCGATGGCCTATAAACCGCTCGTAGAGAAGTCGGCATCCAAAGCGACCGTTCCGTCGGAATGGGTTTGGGCGATCATGCGCGCGGAAAGCCTGTACAAAAGCGACGTGATCTCACCCGTCGGCGCGAAAGGCTTGATGCAGCTCATGCCCTACACGGCCAATAACCTGACCCGCTTGAACGGCGAGGACAACGTCGATTCCAATGCGTTGCTGCAAGCCGATACCAACATACGCTTGGGCGCGCAGTATCTGGGGCGTTTGCAGGCCAAATTCAAAGGTCAATTGCCGCTGGTGGCCGCCGCCTACAACGCGGGGCCGCATCGAGTCGACAGCTGGCTGGTGAACTTTGGCCATCTGGAAATGGACGAGTTCGTCGAGCACATACCGTTTTTAGAGACGCGCAACTACGTGAAAAAAGTGGTGCGCAACAACACGTTCTATCGTCGTTTGTACGCGAAAGACGTGAAGCCGGTGGACTACTTGGCCAAGGGTTTAGGGGTGCCGATCCCGTCCCGCGCCCCCACCCGCGAAAACTGGGATTCACTTTAGATTATCCGTTCTTACCTTGACTGGT
>DAISHW010000296.1:0-3734 GCA_036822295.1 Bdellovibrionales bacterium
GAGTTTCGCAAAGACGGATTCTCATTCGTGGGAAAGACCGACAAGCGTTACGCGTTCAGCTGCGCTTTTTAGGTCGCGCAGCAACCAACCCGCGTAAATCAGATTCACCGTGAGCAACAGGTAAACATACCCGCCGTCAATCTGACTCGGCACCTGGCCCGTGAACCAGCGGCGCCACAAGATGCCCGCGCTCAAAACGGCGAGCCAAAAGATCGTCGCCCACATCCCGGCGGCGCGGAGCTTAGAACTCATACTTAGTGACCTCGATATTCAAAATCACGCGCCGATGCTCGATTTTGATATGACGGGCGATGCCGTTCTTGTCGGGTTCGGACAGCGTGAAGCGCGCGCCCTCGCGATCGGTGGTCGTCGTGCCTTTCGGGATCTTCAACAGCTGGCTCATCAATTTGTAGAAGAACATGAAACGCTCTTCATGCTGGCGGATGACGTCCAGGTAGAACTCTTTTTTGATCTCTCCGGTTTTATAATCCTCTTCGATGCGGAAGATCGTCGTGCCGAAGGTCGATAGGCCGACCACCGTCAGCTTGTCTTCACGCGATTGAATGACCCCGCGCAGTTTCATCTGACGTTGCGGCTCGACGATGTCGATGCGCACCGCGTGCTGGTAGGTGCCCAACGGATAAGCGAGTTCCGACGTGGGGACGACCGCGGGCGGTTTGTGCGCGCAGGCCGACAGCAGGATTAGAAAAGCCAACGCGTACTTCACAGCTTCAACCTCTTTCTTAAATCCCGCTCCTCGCGCGCGTAGGCCGGGCCGAGTTTCAGGGCCTTCTCCCAGCTCGCGCGGGCGAGCTCTTTTTGAAAGCCGCACGCCTGGGCGTCGCCCAGCGCGAGATAGTATCCCGCGTGCTCGCGCCATTCGGAAGCGATGTTTTCCAAAAGGTTCACGGCGTCCGCGCAGCGCTTGCGCCGGGCGAGACTTTGGGCCAGCGAAATCTTGCGCGCGTTTTCTTTGACCGTCGAGAACGTTTCGTCGCTGACGCGCTCATCGCGCGCCAGCTCCGCGATCTTCACCGGCGTGCGCGTCGCGAATGACTTCTTGATGTCGTAGCCAAGAAAGGCTCCCGCCAGCGCGGGACCTTGGCTGATATAAAAGACCCCGCGGACCGCATCGTAGATCGTCGCGTGGGTCGCGATCAACGCGTCGATCGCTTGGCGATGACCGAGTGGCAGAGGTTCGCCGGCGGCATTCACGCCCTTGTCGCGCAGGACCTTCAACACGTCCCCGGTCAACTGGCGCGCATCAAGTCCCGGCGGAATTTCGCGCGCGAGTTCCTGGCCCCTTTTTTGCCGCGCCAAAGTCGTGAGTTCACGCTGGCGTTGCAGATTCACGGCGTCGTTCGCGAACTCGGGGGCGAGCAGATGATTCGCGACCACCGACGGGCCCCGCAGATCCAGCACGGCCACGCGCTTCGGCGATTTTTCGACCCGCACGAGCCGTCCCGCGCGGTCGAGCACGACGAAGATGTCGGTGATGAACATCGGACTCTCGCGTAAGACCTTCAGCGCCTCGTCGACGCTCGCGGCCTCTTGCAGAACCTTCGCGAGCACCAGGGTCGAGGGCATGCCGACCCGAGCGAAATCGGCGCTGCCGCCGGCATTGATCGAGACGTAGAGCCCCTTGTCGTTCACGCCGGTCACCGCGCCGACCATGCCGGCCCAGATCACCGACATGAACGCATGCCCGCGGGCGGGATAAACCCACTTCACGATTTTCTCGGAGTCGAAGATTCGGCCGCCCTCAAAATCAAAATTGCGGCCGACAATCCATGTGTCCCCTTTGGGCACGGCGACCACGGTGCAACCCATGCCTTCGAAACCTTGGTCGACGACCATCTGGCCGACCTCGTGCAGTCCGTGATAGGCCACCTGCCGCGTGTAACCGTCGGCCAGGAATTCATATTTTTTAGGGGCGGCTTTCGAAACACCGTACATCTCGGCGAGGTGTTCCGGATCCAGATACCGATCGATGTCGTGGTACCAAGTGATGGCCGCGACCACCATCACCTGCCACATCCAGCGGTAAGGCAGCCACGTCTTCAACTGATCGGTGAGCGCGTCTTCTTGCGCTTCGAGCAAATGCGCGGTGAGTTCGCCGAACTTCACGCCGCGGGCAAAAGGCGTTCCCGAAACAAAGACGTGATTGAGTCCGTACTCTTGCTTGTCGAACCATTCGGCGTGGCCCCGCGGATTTTCTTCGACCGCCGGTTTTGGCGCGACGCCCGCGTGGTAGACGTTGAAGAGCAGCGTCAACGCGACCAGCACCAGGCCTAGCATGACTTTCAGCGCGGTTCTCATGCGCGCCTCCGCATCAGCGCGGGAATTCCCCAGAACGTGCCGATGTACGTGCCGAGCGAGCCCCAGAGCAGCATATGGCCCAAGTCGCGCAAAACGGGATGACCCGCGAACACCAGCGGAACGAAGCCCGCCAGCGTCGAGAACGAGCAAACGCTGAGCGCGCTCCACACGCCGAATTTATGCTCGCCGTCCGAACCCATCAACGTCACCACGAAGATCCCGTAGTCCAGGCTGAAGCCGAAAACCATCAACAGCCCGATCAACGAGATGAACGTCAGCGGCAAATCGAAACCGAAGGCCATGGCCGCGAAACACCCCACGCCCGTCAGAAACGGCACCGTGGCCAAAAAGGCCAGCCGCCCGCGGCGGAAATGGAGCCATAAAAATAAAAACGCGCCCAGCAGCGCGATCGGCGTCGTCCAAGCGAGTTCGTTCATGAACACGCGCGGAAACGCTTCGAACAGCGCGCGTGGGGTGGAGCTGTCGGGATACTTCCCGCGCACCGCCGCCACTTGCTCGGGAGTCGTGGGAAAAAGCAGACCGATCGAGCGGTCTTGATTGCGGAAGTCGCTCAGGTAGTTCGGCAGCGGATCGGCGAAGGGCCGCGGCCGCAAGTTTCCGCAGGCGATCGATGCCAAGAAAGGCTGGTAGAAGCGGCGCTGCGTTTCGCTGAGCTTCAGATTTTCATTCGGGCAAAGCGCCGCCCGCCAAGTTTGCAGATGCCTTTCCTGCCGCGCGACCGGCGGCAAGAAGTTCGCCGCGCCCTCAAACACGATCTTCTGACCGGCGGCCCAGACACGCGCCTCTTCGGAAGCCTCTAGACTGTCCAGATCGAGCCAATAGGGACTCGGACTCGCCGAGATTTTCATGAACGCATGGCGAAGCTCGACCGTCTTCGGGCTTTCGAAATTCATATGCTGCAGGCTCAGCTCCACCGGCCGCAGGAACAGTAGCGGCGCCGCGAACAGCATCGCGAGCGCGACGGCCTCGCCCGGCCGCCAAGAGCGCGGAGAGAAGTCGTACGGCTTCGTCACGAATTTGTCGGGCCACCGCGACAAGAAGAAATAAAACAGCGCGAAGCTGATCGTCAGTCCCAGGATCGAAAAGAACATCATCTGCCGGAGCAACGGAATCGCGCTGAACAGAAGCAAAAACAAAATCACGAGCGTCGTGACCAGTCCCGCCAGATTGGACTTCCAAGTTTCGCGCGCGCGCGGATTCATAAACACCGCATGCACACCGTAATCCATGGCGAGCCCCGCGATGCCCGGCCCGAAGGCCAAGGTGATGGCGTGGATGCTGCCGAACCACAAGACGGTGAGCATGGTGGATATTCCCAAGCCCAGGCCCAGAATCGGCAGCAAGTAGATAAGGCGGTGCCGGCGCGTGTACAAAATGAAACCCACGAGCAACAC
>DAISHW010000297.1:0-1912 GCA_036822295.1 Bdellovibrionales bacterium
CCTTAACCGCAAGCGCGCGACCAAAGAGATCTTAAGTTTCATCAAAGGCGCCCGCCAGTCGCTCGACATGGAAAACTGGGTCTATATCCCCATGTGGAAATTGAACCAGGCCATCAAAGAGGCGCGTGACCGCGGGCTGTCGATCCGCGCTTTGACCAACGAAGACATCGAGGACGGACCGAAGGTCTTCCGCGAGGCGATGGACTACGTGATCGCGAAGTACGCCAAGCGCGACTCGGTGAAGAAAATGAAAATCGAATTGATCTCGTCGAAAGGCGCTTTGCGCGCGCCGCATTTCGAACTGACCCCCCAAGACGCGCCGACCCACTTGCACGGCAAGATCATCCTTCGTGACCGCCGCGACGCGGTCGTCTCGAGCTACAATCTGGACGCGCGTTCCTACAATACGAACCTGGAGTCGGTCGTGACGGTTCGCGATTGTTCCGCCCTGGTCGCCGACATAGAGACTCCGTTCGCGGAACTGCGCGCGATCAACGCCGACGATCGCGCCAGCGGCCGCATTCCGAAGAAACCGGCCCCGAGTTTGGCGGCCCGCCTGCTCGCCGCCATCAGCCAGGCGTTCTTGTAGCGCCGATCCGCCGCCCGTCCCGCTAGAAGATTTTCATTCCCCGCGCAAAAGGTATCTTTGCCACCGCGCGCGCGGATAGCCTGCCCTTCATCAAGGGGGGAAATATGAGCAAAATCTTCTGGCTATCGATGGTTTTGGCGTTCTCGCATGCCGCGCCGGCCGCGCAATTCATCAAATGCAATTCGCGCGACGGGAAAACGCTTTGGGGTTCGTTCGGCAAGCGCATGAGTTCCGCGGGAACGACCCTGTTCGCCACGGAACTCGTCGTGTTCAAAGCCGACAAGGAGCTCCAGGCGCGTTTGCTTTTCCGCACTTCGCGCGAAGCGATCGAGCAAGCGCCGATCCGCGTACAAGGCGCCCAGTTCTTCATCTCGTTCCTGGGCCGCGAGACCATCGCCCTTCGCCCCTACAATCCGCAAATGCCGACCGCGTTCACGGGGATCTGGGCCGTTCAAGAGCCGACCGGAATGACGTCTTCGCCGGTGGCTTGCGATATCTATTGAGATTCGAGCGGTTGAGATTCCATCGGTGCGCCGGGATCGGCTAAACACGGCCGTCCGCCGGGATTGGCGTCGGATAATTGCCGTCGAAGCACGCCGCGCAGAACTCCTTCTCGTTCCCGCGCACGGACCGCATCATGCCGTCCACGGACAGGTACGCCAGGGAGTCGGCGTCGATGAATTCGCGGATCTCTTCAATCGTGTGTTGAGCGGCGATCAGCTGCGATTTCCCGGGCGTGTCGACGCCGTAATAGCACGGTCCCGTGGTCGGCGGCGAGGCGATGCGGAAATGCACTTCCTTGGCGCCCGCCTGGCGAATCAAACGAATGATTTTTTGCGAGGTCGTGCCGCGCACGAGCGAATCGTCGACGACGACCACGCGCTTGCCCTTTAAGACATCGGTCTGCGGATTGAGTTTGATCTTCACCCCGAAGCTGCGAATGCTCTGGCTCGGCTGAATGAACGTGCGGCCGATGTAACGATTGCGAATGATGCCCAGCTCGAACGGCAATCCGCTTTTGCGCGCGTAACCGATCGCCGCCGGCACTCCGCTGTCCGGAACCGGTACGACCATGTCGGCTTCCACGACGTTTTCGCTCGCCAGCATTTCACCCATGCGTTTGCGGGATTCATAAACGCTCAAGCCGAAGACGTTCGAATCGGGCCGCGCGAAGTAGACATGTTCGAAGACGCATTTCGCCAGCCGCGGGACTTTGGCGGGAATCGCGTCGCGATGCTCGCCCTCGTTGTCGAACCAAACGATCTCTCCAGGCTCGACTTCGCGAACGAACTTGGCGCCGATCAGATCGAACGCGCAGGTTTC
>DAISHW010000297.1:1922-3726 GCA_036822295.1 Bdellovibrionales bacterium
CCCCCAAAGGACGGCGGCCGATCACCAGCGGCCGAAAGCCGTACGGATCGCGCGCGGCGATCAAGCGGTCGTGGGTCAATATGGCCAGCGAATACGCCCCCATCACGCGGGGCAAGGCCTCTTTCAAGCAGACCATGATGTCATTCGAAGGCATGCGCGCCAGCATGTGCAGCAAACACTCGGTGTCGTTCGTGCCTTGAAAAATCGCGCCTTGTTTTTTCAGTTCCTCGCGCAGCTCGTCGGCGTTCACGATATTGCCGTTGTGCGCGAGCGCCACCGGACCGTTCAAGAGATGCGCGCTGAGCGGTTGAATATTGTACTGGAGCGAAGCGCCCGTCGTCGAATAGCGATTGTGCCCGATCGCGGCCGACCCGCTCAAGCGGATCAGATCGGATTCCTTGAACACATCGCCGACCAAACCCATGCCTTTATGAACCAGGTGCGTGCCTTCGTGGAGCGACACGATGCCAGAGGATTCTTGCCCGCGATGCTGTTGCGCGTACAGGCCCAAATAGGTCATTCGACCCGCCTCGGGATCGCCCCACATACCGAAGACCGCGCATTCCTCACGCCAACTGTGCAAAGTGCTTACTCCATCCGGACGCATAGTCTTTCGCCAGCGCCGCCAAATCCCAAGCCTGTTCGTCGAGCTTGAGAATACCCTTCACGGTGCGCCCGATTCTCCAAACTTTCGAACCCGTGCGCCGGGCCGCATTTTCGAGTTCGTGAAGGCTCGGGCCCGTCAGCAGAATCTCATACATATGCTCGGCGCTCCACGGGGCGGAGCTGACGGACCAGTCGCCGCTCACGGCTTCGGCGCCCACGGTGTCGGTCGACATGCGGGCCAGGGCATACCCCACGCCGAACTTGCCCACCACGCGGGTCGAGCTCGCTTGAGCGCTCAACTCGCGCACGACCGGGAGCCACTTGGCGACGGCCTCGGCGTCGATATCGCCGGCGAACTTGCCACCGGCCCACGCGACTCCGGGTAAACGCCACAAATAGATGTCTTGACCTTCACCCGTGAAATAAGAGCGCGGGATATTGTCGATCGTCGGGCGCAAGCCCACCACGCCCGTCGCCGGGGTCGAGGTGATGCCGCGGTTCAGTGTTTCGTTGTAGAAGCTGACGTTGCCGCTGATCACCGGCGCATCCATCACGCGGCTGGCATGGGCCAACGCTTCGACCGCGGCCACGAACTCGCTCATGATCTCAGGCTTCTCGGGGTTGGCGAAGTTCAAGCAATCCGTCATCGCGAGGGGTTCAAATCCCTTGGCGCTGAGCTCAAGCGCCGGATAAAACGCGGCATCGTAACCGCCCAGGCGCGCGTCCACGCGCATCAGCGCCGGTCGGCAACCGAGCACGAGCCCCATGCCGCGCCCCGAATCCGGCAGGCGCACGACCGCGACGCTGTCCTCGCAATCGCGAACGGTCTTCGCGCCCACGCGCTGATCGTATTGCTGGTAGATCCAGCGGCGCGAGGTGCCTTCGACCGAAGCCAGAGCGCCCGGAACGTCGATGCCTTGCGCGTTCAGCGCTTCGGTTTTATTTTTCGGCGTCCATTTCTCATAGGGGCGCTCGTACATCGGCGCGTGATCAGTCAGAAGCTTCGGGTCGATCTTACAGAGCGAATCTTTCTTCCAGTAAAGCTCGACCTCGGGCCCCTTGGTGACTTCACCCAAGATCGCGGCGTCAAGCCCCCAGCGGTGGAAGACGGCTTTCACTTTCTCGAAGTTCGCCGGCGTGCATACGAGCAGCATGCGCTCTTGGCTTTCCGACAAAAGGATCTCTTCTGGCCCCACCG
>DAISHW010000298.1:0-3721 GCA_036822295.1 Bdellovibrionales bacterium
GCACGGCCACGAGCCAAGGGAAAAGCGGACGGCGCATGCGCCATAGATCCCGCATCGCCCAGGTAACCACGAACGCGTACGCCAGCGCGCCGTACTCGTCGGACATGAACGCCAGGAGCAAACTCAAGCTCAAGATGACCCGGTCGCGAACGTCGGGCACGCCCTTCTTCAGGATGCGCAAGTAAATCAAAACAGTAGTAAGGAAGAACAGTTCGCTCAACGCCTTCGCGGGCCTGAAGAACAATCCCAGATGCGACAAGTTGACGGGACTGACCAGGGCCAGCAGATACCCGGCGGCGCGAATCTCGCCGGGCAGCACGAGCGCGGCCAACACCCGCCAGGTCAAGAACGGCGTCAGGAACAAACAAACCAGAAAGATGAGCGGTGAAAACGTGGGAATGTAAGGCAGGATCGAGTGCGCGACGGCGTGGCGCACTTCGGCCTCTACGATCTGGAAGAAGTTCGAGATCGGCCGGCTGAAACGCGGCACGAACTCATAAGGCTCCCAATTGAAGGTTTTTGCGATCGCCCAGGCGTCGTTGTTGAGCGTGAATTTGTCGTAGACCGAGATCTCGGGATGCACCCATGCGTACTTGGGGTGGAGCACGAACAAGGCGATAAGCAGGTACATGCCCGCGAGCAGAACTCCGAACAGCCACCACTGAAGTCTCGTCATCTTGAAATTGCATCAGCCGGATCCGTGCCGGTCAATGTCAATTCTCTTCAGTCGCGTGGGGGCGCTTGAAGCGCGAGAGCAGCAAGTACACGCACGGCACCACGTAAAGCGTCAGCAGCGTGGACACCAGAACGCCCCCGATCACCGCGATGGCCATCGGCTGGCGGGCCTCGGCCCCAGGCCCCAGCGCCAACGCCGCGGGCAGCGCGCCCGCGATCGTGGCGATCGAAGTCATCAAGATCGGCCGCAGGCGATTGGGGCAGGCGTGCATCAGCGCCTTGAACGGCGATGTCTCGCCGCCCTCTTGCGTCTGGTTGGTGAAGTCGACGAGCAGGATCGAGTTCTTCTTCACGATTCCCATGAGCAGAATCAAGCCGATCATCGAGAACAGATTCATCGTTTGCCCGCCGATCAACAACCCCAGGAACGCGCCCGAGAAACTGAATGGCAGCGCCACGAACACCGTGAACGGATCGATGAAACTGTTGAACTGCGACGCCAGGATCATGTACGCCACCACGAATCCCATCACCAGCGCGAAGAGCAAGCCTATGAAGCTCTTTTGAAACTCCTCGGCCGAGCCGCCGAGTTTGAACGAGTAGTCCGGACCAAGGACGGCCTTTGCTGCCTCTTCGGCCCTGGTGAGCGCCTCTTGCTGGCTCAAACCCTCGCCCATGTTGCCGAAGATCGTGATCGCGCGCTCGCGGTTCTTGCGCGAGATCGACGACGCGACCGTCTCTTCCTTCACGCTCACGACCGAAGAGAGCCGCACCAATTCGCCGCGATTGTTGCGGACGTACAGGTCTTTGATGCGCTCCATGGGCGGGCGGCCGTCCTCTTTGAGCTTCACGCGAATGTCGTAGCGGTGGCCGTCTTTCTCGTAACCTCCGGCGATGGCGCCGCCAAGCGCGACGTTCAGGACTTCACCGATGGCCGCGACTTGCACCCCGCGCTCCGAAGCTTTGCGGCGGTCCGGGACCACGTGCACTTCGGGCGCGCCGGTGAGCAAATCCGAGTTCACGTCGCTCATGATCTTCTTGGTTTTCAGCTCTTCCATGATCGCTTCCGCGAACTTCGAAAGCTCGGCCCAATCCGGGCCCTGAATCGTGAACTCCACGGGGAAACCGCTGCCGCTGCCGCCGAATCCCTGCGTCGAGGGATCCTGCACTTGAGGTTTCGCTTCGGGCAACTCTTTGTTCAGGAACTCGCGCACCACGCCGATGAACTCTTGTTGGCTGAGCTCCTTGCCGGCCTTTTCATCCTTGCCGCGCGAACCTTTGGGCTTCATCTCGACGAACACGATGGCCGAGTTGGTTTCGCCGCCCGTGAAGCCGCCGGCCGCGACGAAGTAGGAGCTCACCTCGGAGCGCCGGCTCAGGTAGGCTTCGACCTTCTTGGCGCGCTCGTCGGTCAGGGTGATCGCCGTGCCCGGCGGGTTGGTCATCTGAATCATCAACATGCTTTGATCCTGCGCCGGAGAGAATTCGCCTTTGAGCAAAGTCACGCTGCCGAAGCTCAAGACGAAGAACACGAACGCTAAGGCCAGCACCTTCCAGCGATGATTCAAGGTGAAATTCAGCGTGCGCGTGTAAAACGCGCGCAAGCGCAGGAAACCCTCTTCGAACGCGCGGCCAAAGCGCGTGTCGCGTTCAAGGCTTCCCTTGAACTGCGCGGCCCTCATCGGCGTGAGGGTCAGCGCCTCGAGCAGCGAGATCATGACCGCGGCGCTCAAAGTCACGCCGAACTGGAATAAGAACCTTCCGATGATCCCTTCCATGAAGGCGATCGGCAGAAAGATCGCCGCCAAATCGACCGAGGCGGCCATGGCGGCGAAAGTGATCTCGCGCACGCCGGCGAGCGCGGCCTGCACGCGCTTCTTTCCCATCTCGCGGTGGCGGATGATGTTTTCCAGCACCATGATCGCGTCGTCGACGACGATGCCGATCGCGAGGCTTAAACCGAGCAGCGTGAAAATGTTGAGCGTGAAACCTGAAAAATACAAGACGATGAACGTGCCTAAAACCGAGGTCGGAATGGCCAGCAAGACGTTGAACGTCGAAGACCACGAGCCCAGGAACATCCAGCACACCAAAGACGTCAAAAGCGCCGCCAAGAAAAGCGTCAACAGCAGTTCTTGGACCGATTCCTCGACGAATTTGGTGCCGTCGAAATTGACGACGATCTCGGTGCCCTCTGGCATGGTCGGCGAAATTTTGGCGATCTTTTCCTTCACCGCGCGGGCGACGGCCACGGCGTTGGCGCCCCGCTGTTTGACGACGCCCAGGCCCACGGCCGGCTTGCCGTTGGTGCGCGCGAACTGCAAAACATCCACGGTGCCGAGCCTGACGTCCGCGACGTTGCCCAGGGGAATGGGATTGTAGTTCGGCATCCCGCCGCGCGAATTCAGGAATATGCCGCCAAAGCGATCGATGCTTTTTTCCTCGCCCATCGTGCGCAGCGAGTACTCGCGCTTGGCGAATTCCGTCCGGCCCGACGGCGGCTCGCTATGCTCCGAGCGGATCGACGCCACGATGTCGGTCGCGGAAAGCGCGTAGCCTTTGATGGCGTCGCCGTCGACCCACACCCGTAAATTGGGCTCCAGGTAACCCGGCATCCATAAATTGCCCACGCCGGATACGGTCGTGATCTGATCGCGCACGTCGTTTTTCACGAAGATCATCAGATCGGTCAGTTCCATTTTCGTGCTGGTCACCGAGATCCACATGATCGGGAATTCCGAAATCGCGATCTTCATGATCGAGATGGGATCCATGTTGGTCGGCAGCATCTCTTGCGTCTGCGAAATTTTGGCTTGCACGTCCTGAAAGGCGTCGTCGATGTCGCGGTCGAGATTGAACTCGATCGTGATTTCGGCGATCCCGACCCGCGACTTGGACGTGATGTTCTTCACGCCTTGGATGCTGATCAAAGCGTCTTCAAGGGGATCGACGATGTCGGCCTCGATCACCTCGGGAGCCGCGCCCTCGTAACGCGCGGTCAAGGCGATGATCGGAAATTCGACATCGGGCATGTCGCTGATGCCCA
>DAISHW010000299.1:0-344 GCA_036822295.1 Bdellovibrionales bacterium
ATGAAAACGGCTTTTCAAGTGCTCGGTCTGTTCGCGTGTCTCGCGACCGCTCTGTCGGTGGTGGCCGAAGAGAGCCCTTGCGCGGAGTCCTACCGCAAAGCCAGCGCCGTCTACTCGAAACGCCTTTCTGAACTCCAGAAGAAACAATCCAACAGCGAGATCAACACCGCCGGCGGGGCGGGCGCGACCGTGATCGGTTGCGGCTTGCTCCTGCTCAAGCGCAATGTCGCCATGTTCGCGACTTGCGTCGGTCTGGGAGCCAGTGCCACGACCATCGCTTACGCTTCGGGCAGCGGCCTTGACGAAGAGATCGCGAAGCTCGAGATCGATCACCTGATCTACGA
>DAISHW010000299.1:354-3698 GCA_036822295.1 Bdellovibrionales bacterium
TTATAAGCTGGGTGAGGTCGAGTTTTCCCCGCAAGCCAAGAAACTCGGCGCGCAGCTTGAACTCGACAAGAGGGAGCTGGATGAAGCCTTGGGCGTTTTGGCCGAGGCGATGGATTCGGGCGAGCTCTGCGATCACTCGACGGTGCGCGCCTCGCTGGATCAGATCAAAAAACTGCTGGAGCAGGAAACCAACGGCTGATCAGCTCTTTGGCTCGTCCTCGACGATCTCGCCCGGAGCGGGCAAGAGTTCCACCAAACAATCGCGCCAGTATTCCGGCAAATCCGCCGAAAACGTCAGCGCGATCTCGAAGCTGCCTTTACCGACGTGGGCGGCGCGCGTGATCGTACCGTCCAGATCCAAATTCATTTGCGGGAGGAACATGACGACCTGATGACCGACCAGCGACTGCAAGCTCAGGTTTTCGCGGAATTCCTTGGGCACGATCTGCGTGCGCTCGATACGGAGCAAGAAACCGGTTTTCGAGGCGTCGATGATCACGCCTTCGCGGGCGATCACGGAGTAACTGGATAACGAGGTCAATTCCGCCACATGGATGAAGTCGACGACTTTGCGATTGGCGATCCGGCGCTCTGCTTTCATTTCCAAGCCTTTCTCTGATGCTCATGGAACTCATCGGAGCGTCTGGACCAAAGTTTTAGCGGAATCGATATCAGTCCCGATTTGAGACGGGAGTTCACCGGTCGAATTTGTCCGGCCAATGGACGGTCTGGCCCCGGCTGATCGCCAGCATGCGGGTCAAGCTCACTCTGGCGCGTTCTATCAGGTCGGAGTCCACGTGAATTTGCGGTGAAAGCGTCTCTAAAGAGTTCGCGATCTTTTCGAGCGTGTTCATTTTCATATAAGGACATTCGTTGCACGCGCACGAGCCTTGCGCGGGCGCTTGGATCAAAACCGCGTCGGGCCGCGCCTGCTTCATCTTGTGGAAAATCCCGATCTCGGTCGCCACGATGAATTCCTTGGCGGGGCTCTTCGTCACCTCTTCCAACAAACGAGAGGTCGCGCCGATCACGTCCGCGTGTTGCAAGACGGTCTCGTCACACTCCGGATGGGCCAGCACGATCGCTTGCGGATGGGCCGACTTCAGCTCGAAGAGTTTGCGGGCCGAAAAAAGAATGTGCACCTCGCAGGCGCCGGGCCACAGAATCATTTCGCGATTCAATTTCTTGCTCAAATAGCGACCCAGATTGCGATCGGGGCCGAACAGGATGCGTCGGTCTTTGGGAATGGCGTTGATGATTTTTTCGGAATTGCTCGAGGTGCAGCACACATCGGTGATGCTCTTCACCGCGGCGCTCGAATTGACGTAGGAAACGCAGATCGCGTCGGGATACTCGCGCCGCCACGCCAGGTATTTCTCGTAAGGGGAGTGATCGACGAGTGAACAGCCGGCGCCCAGATCGGGAATCAAAACGGTCTTGTCGGGGGACAGGATCTTCGCGCTCTCGGCCATAAAAACGACGCCGGCAAGCACGATGACCGGATTCTCGGCCTGCTCGCCCCATTGCGCGAGCGCCAGGCTATCGCCAACATGATCGGCGATGTCTTGAATCCCGCCGTCCTCGTAAAAGTGGGCCAGGATCAGCGCGTTTCGTTCCTTCTTTAACCTGCGGATGCGTTCCACGGTCGTTTCCATGGCGTCTTATATATCATGCTTTCAAGCGCCGTCGATACGGGGTCCGGCCACGAAAAAAACTAACTAGTCTTCCGCGAGTTCCCAGCTGCCGTCGCTGGGGGCGGTGATGCCGAGCTTTTCGAGCTCGGCGGCGGCCTTCGGGAAGTCGGCCGGGTCGATCTCAAAGAACACGATTCGTAAATCCAAAGAGCCGCCGCCGATGCGGCTGGGGTCGCCTCCGCGTTGGACGAACTCTTTCATGGTTTGCTCGCGCACGTCCTCGTCGATGTAAAAATCGTACTTCACGCCGCGCGATTCCAGGATGCCTTTGAGCTGATCGATCTCGGTGACGCGGAAAGGGCCAAGCAGAAGGGGCTCGGCCATTACAGATCGCCGCCCTTAAGGACGTTGATGATGGACTTCGAAACCGTGCGCAGAGACTCGAAGACGCCTTTGCCTTCGCTGGCGGTGCCCTCGAAATCCACCGAGTTGTATTTGTTCAAGGCCGACCGCAATTCCGCCACGCTCAGGGCGTTGGGCAGATCGCGCTTGTTGTATTGGATGACGAGCGGAATGTCTTTGATGTCGTAGCCCTGTTGATCGAGATTCTTTTTCAGATTCTCCATCGACTGGATGTTCTCTTCCATGCGCTCCGCCTGCGAGTCGGCCACGAACACCACGCCGTCCAGGCCCTTCAGGATCAGTTTGCGGGAGGCATCGTAAACCACCTGGCCCGGCACCGTGTATAAGTGAAAGCGCGTTTTGAAGCCGCGAATATCGCCGACGTTCAAGGGCAAGAAATCGAAGAACAAGGTGCGCTCGACATCGCCGGGCAAAGAGAAGAGCTCGGATTTTTCCGGAGAGGCGGTCTGGTGATACACCCACTGCAAGTTCGTCGTTTTGCCGCCCAAAGAAGGACCGTAGTACACGATCTTGCAATGAATCTCTTTGGCGTTGTAGTTGATGAACGACATTTAAACTAAACCTGCACCCGGTTCTCGATCGCCCGTCCCAGCGTCCGGTAATCGATGTAATCAATATCGCCACCGATGGGTACGCCATGAGCGATGCGCGATGTTTTGATATTCATGTCTTTTAGGATCTTTGCCAAGTAAAGAACCGTCGTGTCGCCTTCCAAATCGGCGTCCAGGGCCAAAATCACCTCTGAAACAGGCAAGTTTCCGTCGGTGTCGGGAGCCAGGCGATCCAGGAGCGCCTCGATTTTAAGATCTTGAGGGCTTACGCCATCCAGCGGCGAGATCGCTCCGTGCAAAACATGGTAGCGCCCGCGGAACACGCCCGACGATTCGATGCGCTCGATGTCGGCGGGATCCTCTACCACGCAGATGGAATCGCTGACGCGCATGGGATCCGCGCAGAAATGACAAAGGCCCTCTTCTTCGGTGAACGCGAAACATTGCGGGCATTCGCGGATGCGCTCTTTGACGGCCTTGAGCGCGTCACGCAAGCCTTGAACGTATTCTCCGGGTGAGCGGAGCAGGTGGTAAGCCAGGCGTTGCGCCGTCTTCGGACCGATGCCGGGAAGACGGCTGAGTTCATGCACCAGCTGATTAAGAGAGGGAATTTTCTGTAACATCCGTGAGGACGATTAGAACATCCCCGGAACCGAAAATCCACCGGTGATCTTGGCCATTTCTTGATCCGATGTGGCTTTTGCCAGACGAAGCGCCTCGTTCACGGCGGTGACCA
>DAISHW010000300.1:0-2400 GCA_036822295.1 Bdellovibrionales bacterium
CCGGAATGATTGTCGCTGCCCAGGCTTTGGCGGAAGCTCAAAGACTCAAACATCGTGCAAGAAACCGTGCGCCCATTGCGCGGCCAACCGCGCGGTGCCTCCGCCCTCATCCAGAATCGGCGAGGTCTCGTAGATTCCCAATACGCGCACGTCGAGTCGTTTCAGGCAGAATTTGTAGAAGCGGTCGAACTCTTCGGGCGGAAGTCCCAAGGGCCATGCGGCGCTGGTGCCGCGCGCGAACGGCCATGCGAACACATCCATATCCAGAGCCAAGAATGTCGGGCGCGCTTTCAAGAACCAATCGCCCGCCAGTTCCTGCACGGCCTCGGTAAGGCCGCGATCCGAGCCGCGCAGCTCCTCGACCGTCAAAATCCTACCGCCTTTTTTCTCGACGTAATCCCAATGCGCGCGCGCGTTGCAATGGGTTTGAATGCCGAGCTCCAGAAAATCGAACGGCTTTCCTGACTCAAGCAACCGGTAAAACGGCGTGCCGCTGGTCAATCCGTGTTTTAAATCGCGCACGTCCAGATGCGCGTCGACGTTGATCACCAATGGCCGTGCGGCGGCGTTTTCAAGCAATGCCATCCCGTCCGGATAAGCGTAGTCGTTGCCGCCGCCAAAGCTCATCACGCGGCGATTTTTTTTGAGTTGCGCTTCGACGTGCTTCTGGGCGAGCGCGTGTCGCTGGCCGAGCTCGGCGTCGACCGGCAAATCGCCCAGGTCCTCGAGTCCGCGAAAGCTCAGGCGCGGATGCGGAGTCATTCGATAGAGCCAGCGCCGGATCTCGGTGGGGCCAAGGGCCGCGCCGATGCGGCCGCCATTGAGCTTGATGCCCTGGTCGTCCGGGTAACCGATCAGAGCGATTTGCCCCTTGGGATCGCGGGCGAGTTCGCCCAAGCGGGGGTCGCTCGCGTCATCGCGGGTGAAGAACAGCTCTGGTTGGATGGGCTTCAGCGTCGACATGAGTGACCGCGAAAACATCAAATTTCGGCGACAAAGGCAATGGAATTGGGTTATTTTCCGGGGATGGCGCATCTGCAGCTATCGCAGCTCTTACCCGCATCGCGTATGGACGCGTTTGAATACCTGACGGACCCGAATCGCTTGCCGTTTCTACTGGGTCCTTCGATCGATGTTCAGGTCATGAACGGCGATTTGCCGATCAAACGCGGCAATGAAATTCACCTGATGATGACCCGTTTCGGTTTCAGCCAAAGCATTCGTTTTCGCATCGAAGACCTGTTGCGCGGCTCGCGCTTGACCTATCGCCAGACCGAAGGCGTCTTCGCGGCGTGGACCCACACGATGAAATTCGAGGAGCACGGCGAGGGGCTGACGCTCGTGACCGATTTGGTTGATTATCAAGTGCCGATGGGAATCTTGGGTTTTTTGGCGGACGATCTGCTGCTCAAAAAAGACATGAGCCGGCTTTTGTCCGAGCGGCTGCACAAAGCCAAAGAGCATTTTGAAGGCGCGCGCTAACCGGCTTTGACGATTTTCTGTAAAGATTGAATCAGGTTCAAGGGGTATAGGCCCAGGCCTTCCAGAGTCAGGTGTTTCATCGCGTCCTTGGGCTCGCGGGCCTCGAAGCTCGTCAAACGATCATAGGCGTTGGCGGTGATCGCCATCATCACGAGCGGGTCCATTTCTTTTTCCGTCAAACCTTTCGGAAAGCCCGTGCCGACCGCGTTTTCTTCATGTTGCAAAATGACATTCAGCACCAACTGGTCGATGAACGGCGTGGTTTGAAGCTGCTGCGCGCCCCGGAGCGGATGCTCCTTGTAATAGGCGAGCTCTTCGGGCGTCATCTCGGCGGGCCTTTTAAGGACGGTCATGTCGCGGTTGTAGTGATCGAAATCGTGAATCATGCATCCCGTGGCCAGGAGCGGGATTTTAGCCGATTCTTTGAATTTCGAATCCAGCGCCAGCAGCACGGCAAGTGTCGCGACGTTCACGCAATGGTGCGCGACGCTTTGATCGGTGTTTTTCAATTTGAGCAGGCGGTACCCGGCGCGCGCGTCTTTTTGGATGTGCTCCACAAGACGTTGGACGGAGCTGCGCATGTGGTTGTACGAGAATTCATATTGCGGCTCTTCCATGTATTGTTCGGCCGCGGCTTGCTGGAAACCTTGGATGATCTCGGCGCGGGAGTCGTCGTTGCGGTTGCTTTTTGAGTCATAGGCGCTGTCGATGTTCTGTTCCAGGTACTGCTGGTAGGGGATGTCGTCTTCGGGCTTGATGTACATCTTGCGAAGTTTTTTGGCGCGCAAGCGGTCGAGCCTGACCCCCTCGAACGAATCGCCGGCCCGGCAGTAGTGAATGTATTTACCCGCCACGCGCACGTAAACGTCGAAGGGGATTTTCGCGTCCCCCCGCAAAGTGGCGACACGAATCGGTGTG
>DAISHW010000300.1:2410-3674 GCA_036822295.1 Bdellovibrionales bacterium
CGTCCGCGCTCATGCCATCAGGTTAACTGAGCCAAAGCCCAGCGCGCAATCTCATTCAAATCGGGGTGGGATAACTGGGCCTCGACTTCGTTTTTGAGTTCGCGCAACCGTAAATTCCCGATCACATAAAGAGCGTTGCGTTTGAGTCCGCGGCCGCGCGCGCGGCGAAGCGGCGTTGCTTTGCTCATCCGACCGACGCCGCGGTTGGATTCGTTAAGGATGGCGCGCAGCTGTTCGACGTCCGCGCCCTTGGGTTTTGTGAGCTCGCGCAAGACCTCGCGGCCGTGCGTTTTCTCGTTCCACGGGCAGACGGTTTGGCAGATGTCGCAGCCGAAAAACCAATCGCCGAATCGCGCGCGCAGCTTTTCGGGGGCGGCGCCGCGGGCCTCGATATTCCAATATGAAATGCACTTCGTCGCGTTGAGCTTGCGCGGCTCTTCGATGGCGCCGGTCGGACACGCGCGAATGCAGCGATCGCATTGCCCGCAGAAATCGGCGATCGGTGGACGTGCCGACGCCAATTCAAGGGTCGTGAAAATCTGGCCAAGAAAAAACAGACTGCCGTGCTCGGGGTGAATCAAACAGGTGTTCTTGCCCACCCAACCCAGGCCCGCGCGATAAGCCAAGTCCCTCTCGAGAATCGGCGCTGAATCCGTGAAACATAAGAATTCTTCATCGGGAAAATCAGCGCGCAGCGCGATCGCCAGATCCTCCAACTCGTTGGCGAAATGCACGTGGTAATCGTCGCCTTGAGCGTAGAGCGAAGTGCGCAGGCCCGGCATCGCCGGTTCCCCGTACGGATGAGGGTAGTAGGGCTTGGCCACGACGATCGCGCCGTTGGCGCGCGGCGACCAGCGGCGCGGGTCTTCTTTGATCTCGAGATGCTCGGCCAGATATTCCATCTCGCCGTGATGGCCGTCGCGGATCCACTGGCGATAGGTCTCTATCGAGTGGGGTCGCTCGAGCGCGCTCACGCCGAAATGGCTGAACGCGAAACGATCCATCGTGCTTTCGAGTTTAGAGACAAAGCTCATGGATACGGGCATAGTCGAAGAGATGAGGCAGCGTCAAAGGCTCCCCCGGCTCGAGGAGCATAAACATTTCGCGAACGCCGTTCGGATCGTGAAACGACTTAAAAAAGACGGTCACTTCACCGTGCTGGCGGGTGGCTGCGTGCGCGACGGGCTGCTGGGTATAACGCCGAGCGATTTGGATTTGGCCACGAGTGCGACGCCCGAGGCGGTGGAGGCGGCTTTTGAACGCA
>DAISHW010000301.1:0-969 GCA_036822295.1 Bdellovibrionales bacterium
TGGATGGCTCGCGCGATGACTTCTTTTCCCGTGCCGCTTTCGCCGGTGATCAGAACGCTGCTCGAGGACTCCGCGATCTGTTCGACGATGCCGAAGATCTCGCGAATGGCCGGGCTTTTGCCGATGATCTCTTTGAGAGACCATTTGCCTTTGACTTCCTTGGCGAGCGACTTGTTCTCGCGCTGCAACCGGCCGAACAGGACCGCGCGTTCCACCGCGTGACTCATTTCGGTCAGCTTAAAGGGTTTGGTCAGGTAATCGAACGCCCCTTTTCGCAGCCCCTCGACCGCCGACTCCACGCTCGCGTAGGCGGTCATCAAAATCACCGGGACGTCGGGATGCTTCGGGCGGAAATTGCGCAAAAGACTGAGGCCGTCGACCTCGGGCATGCGTAAGTCGGTGAGTACCAGTTCAACGCCCGAGGCCTCGGGCGCGCCGCCGTTAAGAAACGCTAAAGCTTCGCGCCCGTCGGAAAACTCACGAACGTTGTAACCGTCCATCGTGAGTTGATCGACGCACATCGATCGCATTTCCGGATCGTCGTCGATGACGACCACATTCCCGCGCTCGTTTTGCTGCATGAAAAGGACTGTACTCCGGGGGACGGTGAACCTCAACTTTGTTGTGCAAAGCCCGGGAATGTTGGGACATAATGTCTTAATGGTTCATCCTTTAAAAGAGCTCGAGGACCAAAAGTTCGCGCTCGATCAATCCGTGATCGTGGCGCGGACCGACGCCCGTGGGGTCATCACGATGGTGAATGATAAATTCTGCGAAATTTCGGGCTATTCGCGCGAGGAGCTGCTGGGCCACGATCACCGGATCGTCAATTCCGGGCTCCATCCGAGGTCCTTCTTCGTGGAGCTGTGGAAGACCATTCGCTCCGGCCAAGTTTGGCGGGGCGAGGTCTGCAACCGCAAGAAGTCGGGCGAATTCAGGCCGCGTTCCAGCAAATAAGTCATGTAAAAC
>DAISHW010000301.1:979-3669 GCA_036822295.1 Bdellovibrionales bacterium
GAATTCTACTGGGTAATGACGACGATCACGCCGTTTATGGACGATTCCGGCAAGCCGTACCAGTACCTTGCCATTCGCCAGGACATCACCGAGCTCAAACAGGCGCAGGAGCGGATTCTGGGGCAGGAAGTGCAATTGGTGAACGCCTCGAAGCTCAGCGCCATCGGAGAGATGGCGGCCACCATCACGCACGAAATCAACAATCCTTTGGGAGTGATCCTGGGGCGGGCAGAGATGATTCGCGCCATGAGCGAAAAAGAAAGCTTGGATCCAGCGACTCTTCTGAGACTCGTGGACACGATCTTGGTGACCGGCCGCCGCATCGAAAAGATCGTGCGCAGCATGAAGTCGCTTTCGCATCAGGGGGCCGACACCGAGCCTTTTACGCTATGTTCCGTCCGCGAAATGATCACCGACGCGCTTGAACTCTGTTCCCAGCGCTTTCGCAATCACGGCATCAAACTGATCGCGCCCAATATCCCGGAGACGCTGACGATCGAATGCCGCAACCACGAGATCGTCCAAGTCGTGGTGAACCTGCTCAACAACGCGTTCGACGCGACCAGTTCGCTGGACGAAAAATGGGTCGAACTCGGCATCCAGGACCTGGGCGACGCGATCCAAATCCTGGTCACGGACAGCGGTAAGGGAATCCCGGACGAAGTTCAAAGCCGGATCTTCACGCCTTTTTTCAGCACCAAACGCGTTCAGTACGGCACAGGTCTGGGTCTAAGCATCTCGAGAAGCATCGTCGAACGCCACCATGGAAGTTTGACCATCGACTCGAATCATCCAAACACACGCTTCGTGATCAAGCTGCCGAGAAATTGTTCGCGGTACATTTCTGGATAACCGGTGCGTCATTGGGAGGGGGCCAGGTTTTAAAGGCCTATTATGATCGCGATACCGAAGAGTACGAACAGCAGGCTCGCGAGCCCACGAATCCATTTCATCGGCAAGCGTTTCAGAAGTCTCTCGCCCAAAAACACGGCGAGCGCGTTGGCGGCGACCATTCCGAGAGTCGTGCCGACCGCGACCGCGGTGAGACTGGCGTAGCGGGCCCCGAGCGCGATCGTGGCCAGTTGGGTTTTGTCCCCCATCTCGGCAAGGAAGAACGCGACGACCGTGGTGACGAAGCAGCCGAACCGACTTTCATGTTTCAAATCCTCGGCTTTATCCGGAATCAAAATCCACACGGCGAAGGCGAAGAAGGTCAGCGCCAGGCCCCATTTGAGCTGTTGGTCGTTCGCGAAGCCCGCCAACCAGCCGCCGGCGTAACCCGCAAGCGTGTGATTCAAAACGGTCGCGACGAAAACGCCGGTAAAGATCGTCCACGGTTTCTGATAGCGCGCGGTCAGTATCAACGCGAGCAATTGGGTATTGTCGCCCCTCTCGCTGACGAAAACTAACAAGAAGGAATTGATCGCCGCATCCACGGTCACCTCGCCTGATGTGCCGTGAGGTTGTCCTGATGGCCAGGGCATGAGACCGCACGGCGATTTGAAATCGCGCGTGTCAGTCTCGTCAACGAAGCCGAACTTCGCACCTGCCCCGGGGTTTATCCCAGTATGTCGAGACAGGTTTCGGGCCAGGCCCGATCGACTACTCCCTAACGATTCCGAATGTAACGGGTGCGATGGGCAGAGGCAATTGGTTTTCGATTGGCAATGTGACAGTGGCCGACGAAGAAAATCATCCCTCGCGGCGCTTCCATAATTTTTTCGTCAACTGGGTCGAGTGGATCGCCCGCGCGCCGATTGTGGAAAGGCCGAGGGCACGAAACGAATCGCGAAACTGATGGTGCTCGCCGCGGCACGGCCGAAGGAGTTGAGATCGGCGTGACTCGCTTGCCTGAGTACGAAGACTCGGCGGAGCAAAGCTCCGCGCCGGATGCTTCGGGCGTGCGCTAGGCGACTAGTTGCTCGCGTAGCGCGGGAGCGAATCGGATTCGGTTTTGCGGATCAAGCGGTGCTTTGCGGTGACGGGTTCGCCGCCCTCGTTCCACCACACGCCGGTTTGCACCCATATCAGACCGTCGCCGTGATCGGCGCGCCGCAAAGTGGACTTGGCGACGTGGCATTCGCCGCGGCTGGTGAAGTAGGCGTAGCCGCACTTCCGGGGGGAACCCGCGAAATTGCGAATCACTAGATGTCGATCCTCCCACGAGGTTTTTTGGAACACTTCCGACTGGTCTTTCGCCGGCTCCGTGGCGTCGGTGAACCCGACATAAGTGCGACCATCGACGCGCAAGTTTTTGCTCTCGATCCAAACGCCCTCGGGATAGCGCGCGCTCACCGCGACGTTTCGCGAGTGCGTGATCCTCACCGACTTGCAATTTTTCTGCTCTATTTCAACGGAACCGTTCCACGGCGCCTCCGCGAAAACGTAAGAACCACTTAGGTCCGGGCAAGCGTGGGCGGCGGCAATCGATCCGCAGAATCCGATGAACAAAAAGATCAGGTGTTTCATATTTCCCTCCATGGAAATTTGGAACTCGACATAGATGACCAGGGATAGGGATTGCGAGGGACATGCCACCCGGCAGGGAGCCATATTTTGTCGATTCTGATACCCCATGTCACGACCTTATGGCATGTATGGGACATGTCGGAATTGGGTTATCGGCTCCTGGATTCAGGGGACTTTAAGAAACTGGAGCAGCTGGGGCCGCATCGCCTGGTCAGGCCGGC
>DAISHW010000302.1:0-3654 GCA_036822295.1 Bdellovibrionales bacterium
AATCAGGGCGGCGAAAAGATCCCTGAGCTGAACGTCGGTTTGTATGTCTTGAACCTGACGGCGCCGGGCCGGCGCGCCCTGGAAGTCGGCGCCGTGGGCCATGCGGCCGAGGGCTACGTGGGTTTCTTAGGCAGCGTGCCGACGTCTTCCGGCACATATATCCGTTTCGGCTGCAAAGCCGCGGATGACACGCTGAAGGTCCGCTCCGTCGCTAATTCGAATTGAGGGGGACCGCCGTGCAGTGCTGAAGCCGGCGCGCGACGATCGGCTTTTTCAAACGATCGCGATGCATTTCGATCTCCGCAGGAGTCAATTGCTCGTCGATCTCTTCAAGTTCGACTTTCGCGTAGTTCCCTTTGACGGCCGCGAGCGCCGCGCACTCGTCAAAAGCCATCTTGGTTTCGACTTGAACGACTTCGCCGTCCGGTTTGGTCACCGAGATCTGGCGAGCCGCCAAGATATCCGGCTCCTGCGCCATCGCCGCCTGCACCCACAACATCAATAATGTGATGATCATGGGCCGGTCTCACATCAAGTCCCGTGCCCGGCCGGCGACGCTCGTAATGCGCTTGGATCCCACGCCCGCGTTCCAAAATTCCGACAATCATGAAAATGTTCGCGGGTTGGCGTGCCGAGCGCCTCCCGCATCACGGCGCGTTCAGCATCGCTTGGCAGCGGGTGGTGGCCTCGGGCGCGGTGATGATGGCCTCGGCCACCTGCGCGCGAGTCATTTTGCCGCTGTCAATGGGCGTGCGCCATGTGGTGTAGGCCGCCGACTCCGGCGATCGGTTCAAGATGCCGCGATACATGTAGTTGACGGCAAGGGTGCTGTTTCCTTCGGTGATCGCCATGAATTCGGCGCTTTTGTAGAACATGCGGAAGATCTGTAAACAAGAAGCCACGGTGGGCGCGTTTTGCAAGTACTGCGAAGTGCTCGTCCAGCCTTGCAAATCCGGGGGGCGGTTTAGCGCCAACATGTACATGTCCGCCGCGAAGCGCTCGTATTTGTTCTTCGGTACGATCGTCGAAGTCGTCGTCCCGCCGCTCGAAGAGCCGGAAGAACTCGAACCCGCGCCGCCGGTGCAACTGGTGTATTTGTACGAAGTGCCGGTCATCACGTTGTTCAGGCAATAGAGGCGCTGGCTAAGACAGGGACGGCCGCCGGTCGGGGTCGGCTCAAGATACATCCACACGAAATCCATATGCGCGACTTTGGCGCCCCAAGCGGTGGTGCATGAGCCGTCGCCCACCACTTCGCGGCAGGTCGAAGACGGGAAGCTTCCGGAAAGATTTCCGTTGTTGCAGAAGCGCTGCTCGGTTTGCGAGGCGCAAGTCGTGCCGCTGGGCGCGGCCGTGTATTTGTATGCGGTGGTCGAGGTTCCGTGGGCGACGTATTTGGTGCCGAGCGTGCAGTCTTTGGGCGGCGTCGCGCGCGTCCAATCGGGATTGCCGCTTCCGCCGTCGATCGGGTCGAGCTCGCTGTCGAGCACGTACTGCGGCCGCGCGCGCGAAACCGAGAGTTTCATCTGCCGGATGACGCGGCGGTTGTCCGCGGTCGCTGTCCCGGCCGGTGAACCGTTGCTGAAGGTGAGCTGGGGGGATGAAAAGATGAATTCGCGGGGACCGAAGCCGGGCCGCGCGTAACTCAGGATGTCGCGCGCGAAGGAATTCCCCCAGCCGAACGCGTAGTCGGCGGTGAGCAACCCGTCCTCGCGATTGTGTTGCGCGCCGAAGATGTGACCGATTTCGTGCGTCAGCGTTTCATTCAACATACCGGTCAAGGAAAACCCGTAACCCTGACCGCTGCTCACGGCGCTCGAGGCCATGCCGTTCACGTTCCCGGCCAGAGACCAGCCCGGTACGACCAGATGGACGAAATCCGCGCCGTACTGGTCGCGCAAGGCCCGTACTTCGGCGTTGGTTTCGAACGCCTGGATCAGGCCGCCGCCGCCGGTATACGGGCGCGGATCGAACGAGATCGGGCGGATGCCCACGAGCCGCAGGCGAATCTCGATCCGCGAGCGCGCGAAGGTTTCCTTGGCTTTCACGTAGGCCAGGCGAATCGTGTCCGGATTCACCGGCGCAAGGGCGGAGTAGACGATCAGAATGTCGACGGTGTCCACGGCGGTGCTGATCGGCAGGGTTTCCTCGTAGATGGCGCTCCGGCCGATGCTGCTTTCATGCTCGTCGCTGCCGTTCAACAGCTCCGCCCGCGAGTCGTAGATGGTTTGTTTGCCGAGCGAGTCGTTCTGGTGGATCACGAAGTTCTTCTCGCCGACATTGATGTTGGCGGTGACCTTGCGGCCGTCGCGGATCAGCATGTCGATCATGCCGCGCTCGGGGTAAATGATATTTGAAGATAATTTCACCAAGCCGCCGCCGATGTCTTTCTTCTCGGTTTGGCGGGCGACGATGGTGCGGCCGTCGGGCAGGGTCATGCGGAACAGGTCTTCGCTCAAGTTCGCGGCGTTGGGTTGAATGGCGAACTCTTGGAGGTCCCCCGAAGTCTCGGCGTTCCTTGCGCTGTATTGAAGCGTGTCCGGCATCTTCGCGATATCGGCGTCCGAGAAGGATTCCAGCGAATACGATTGCGCGGATTGAAAGGTGTTGCCAGTGCAATTCTGGAAACCGACGACGATCGCCCCGATCAGGGCGACGGGCAGTGCGTACTTCAGCATTTTTCCCCCCTCGAATGGAACCACGATCAGAATACCAGAAATCCCCTTAGCGTCTAGCCGCCCGCATCCTGGCCCGCGACGGCCTGGCCCAAGTGGGTCTTGATCTTCTTGCCGAAGGCCGTGATGGCGTTGCCCTGGACGGAAACTTCGCTGGCGGCGTCGTCGTCATCGGCCCCGGCCGTATAGCGATCGACCACCGGCGAGGACTCGACCAGCGAGCCGTTGAACGCCAGATTCGAATCTTGGATCGCGAGCGCGCGGTACGAGTTCAGGCGTTTGCGGTAGCGGGTTTTGCCCGCCAAACGCTCGTCGGTGTCGCCCGTGTGGGTCAGGTACTTGATGATCTGATCGGCTTTGCGCAGTTGCGTGTTGTTGGCCATGACCAGCGCCGCGACGCCGGTCGCGAACGCGGTGGCTTGCGAGGTGCCGGTCATGAAGCCGTACTGGCCGTTGGGCAAAGTCGAGATGATGTCGTTGCCCGGCGCCGCCACGTCGACGGTTTGCTCCCCGTAGTTGCTGGACGGCAAGACGTTCTTGAAGCGATCGATCGCGGTGACCGAAAGAATGTTCGGCAAACCGTAATCGGCCGGGTAGTACTTGCGGATGTCGGAGTTCGATCGCTCGTTGCCGGCCGCCGCGACGAACAAGATGCCCTTTTTCATCGCGCGTTCGATGGCCGTTTTTTCTTCGGGGCTGGGGGCGATGCCGCCGCCCGAATAATTGATGATGTTGCAGTTCTTGTCGACGGCGTAGTTGATGGCTTTCACGGTGTTTACCAGGTTGTTCACGTCGGAACCTTTGGCGTCGTAATACTTGAGCGCCATCAACGAAACTTTCGGAGAGACGCCGCTGATGCCGATGCCGTTGCCCCCCTCGGCGCCGATGATGCCGGCGATGTGCGTGCCGTGGCCGTGGTCGTCGTCGAGTTTGTTGTTGTTGTTCACGAAGTTCCAGCCGTGCACGTCGTCCTTCAAGC
>DAISHW010000303.1:0-3643 GCA_036822295.1 Bdellovibrionales bacterium
CAGGTCCTCATAGGCTAATCTCGCACAGGCAGCAGCATGGCGCGTCCCCACTTCGACGACTGCGAGTCCTTCAAGAGCTGAATTTGCGCGACTCGGACTGCCTGGTTCAGGCGCGGGAGCTGACCGATAGCGGCTGCCATTAAGACGATGATGAGCGCTGCTTCGATGAGTTTATTGATTCCCATTTGGACCTCCATTGGGTTTCGTTTCTCGTTTGATGACTGAGTTGACGGAGCTATGGAACCACCGCTTGCCCATGCGGGTAGGAATGCTCTGTTGATTCAACATGTCGGCGATGAGTCTGGCGCTTTTGCCATTATTCCAAAGGCGCAAGATTTTTTGGACCACGCGGCACTCCTTCGGGTCCACGACGAGCTTGCCGTCAAGCCAGTCGTATCCGTAAGGGAGGACCGGGGACCTCATCTGCTTGGACCGCGATGCTTTCTTCTTCGGACATTTGACCGCCCGTCTAAGTGTGTAGCCACGGGATGTGAGGGCCTCGCGGATGGAAGATTTCGCGAAACCCGTTTTCGCTTCTATTTCGCGTAACGAGCATCCGGCGCGGTAAAGTGGCTCGCAAACCTCGAAAATCCGTTCTTTGGATTTCGGGAAAAATCGAATAGTATCGTGAGGGTAAAGTGAGCTCGGGGCTTGTGCGTCTGTCTTCGCGCCGACGCCACCATTTTATCAGACGCATTTACGTCCGCAGTTTGTCCGTCAGCTCCAAATTAGAAGGAGCTGGCGGCGGTTTCTGCTTGTGCGTCTGTTGTTGCTCCGTTAACGAGACGGAGGGAGTCGAACCTAAAGGGAATGGCAGCTATGGCGTTTCCGTACAGAACGTCGCCTCGAGCCCCAGGATCGCGGCTTTGATCCTCATTCTAAGTTCAGCATCTGTATCTGCGGGTTCTTTCTTCCGGGCGCCACGGTTGTGTACTTCAAGCAAGATATTAGGAATTCCAACAGCTCCGAGCAGAAATCGAACTGCGTGGTGAGGATTCGAGAGCGAGAGGCTTCGCTTCCGTAGGTGAGCATCTAGAGTGCTTCTCAAAAGGACAAAGTGTTTCGAAAAATTTTTGCGAAGGAAAGATGTCACCACGCGATCATTCGATAGAACGTCCGATAGAATCGCTGTCAAAATCTCGCGATGGTCGCGCGAAAAAGTGGCGATTTGAAAAAGGACATCGTTGAGATCACCAGTTTCGTCATGAGCCTTTCCGAGATCGGCAAGAAATCCAAGATAGATCTCGTTTAGCGCCCGAAGGATGAATTTTTCCTTCGTCCCAAAATGATAGGCAAACATCCCCAGGTTAGCGCCCGCTTCGTTAGCTACATCTCTCACCGAAAGATTTGATGCGCCGTGCTTCTTCAGGAGGCTGATACCGGCTTCGATCATTTTCTTATCTAAGTTATTGGATTTTCTAGCCATTTATCACCATTTTTTGATAACTATACGATCGTATAATTTCGATTGATTTTAAACTATACGATTGTATAATAATAGACGCAAAGCAATGGAGTCAAAATGAAAACAGTAAAATATTTAATACCACTCGCGATTGGTTTCTTAAGCGGGCCTGCGTTTGGAGAGATGGGGAACAAGATGAAGGGTTCGATTTCGGATTCGGTTCAGTTGAAAAAAGAAGACAAGTCGGTGGCTTCTCTTTTTAGTGGCTCATTCAAAGTTGTGGGAATTGGCCTGATGAAAGGTCAAAAGCTAGAGAAGCATACGACACCGACCTCAGCTTTTCTTTATGTTCAGAGCGGAGCCGTTGTCTTTTCAATGGGAGGAAAAATGGAATCGCTGCGCGCGGGTGATTACTTCGCGATCCCACCAAAGGAAATGCACGAAGTTGAGGCGAGCGAAGATTCCAGGCTGATGTTGGTGAAGTGAGGTTTTTATGAGCGCGGACTTAGTAATTGCTTCCTGCTCCAAAGAAAGCAAGCGGATCGGAATGAAGAATCTCATCGTAGGTCTATGGACGATGGGTGCATTCATGTTTCTCGGATTCGTTCTCGTTTACCTACGAGACTTCGCTCCGAATGCTGCAGAATGGGCCGCGCAGTACGGGATCGGAAAGCACTTCGAAACTCGCTTGGCCCATGTTCATGGAACACTTTTTGGATTTCTGAACATCGTAATTGGATTCTTGCTGTATCAGCTGCCAGTATGCGCTCGCGGGACAAGGATTGTATCGTGGTTGAGCCTGGGCGGCATTCTGATGCCCGTTGGAATCCTTGGTGAAGTCGTGCTTGGTAGCTCCCCGATTTTTGTTCTTCTTGGAGCCGTGAGCATGACGCTGGCTATGGTTCTGTATGGGGTTGCTCTCTTCAAGCACAGGAATGGTTGAGAAAGGATCTATATGGAAGAAACCTATTTCAATTCAAAGTCGGTCAAGAAACAGAATGCAGGGGAGCTAGCATGAAAAATAGATTGGGCCTAGTTTCTTTGGCGCTTTGGGTTTTAACAATTGGGGTATTCGCGTTTTTTTTCGTAAGGGGAACGACTTCAGTAAGTACTGATCAAAGAAGATCCGTGAATTTGTCTCCGGTCGAGAAAGATCTTGTTCTAGGTGAAATGCGCACAATGCTTAAAGCAATTAACGGCATGCTAGGGGCTTTGAGCGATGGTGATATGAGCAAGGCCGCTGAGGCCGCTACTTCGGCAGGAATGGCGATGGCCGTAGACGCCAGTCCGATATTGATGGCGAAGTTGCCATTGGATTTTAAAGAACTGGGAATGGGCACTCACAAGGCATTTGATGACCTTTCCTCCGAAATCAAAAAGGGCGCGACTGTGCCTCAGGTTCTGGTAAAAATGCATCAGATCACAAACAGATGTATCGCTTGCCATGAGACAAACCGGCTTGGTTCTATCACTCCGAAGTTCGACGGGCTTACTGCACAATTTGCGTTTCATCGCTGGGATATGCCGACGGCCCCCGGATTAAACGGAAAAAATTCGCAATGATTAAATATCTGATTCCGGGTTTCATCGTTTTATTTGGCTTTATGACTCTTAGAGAGGGCGGTTCCGTTTTGTTTTTTGACGGGATTGCCAGGCAAGAAGCCGGAGCCTTTGTGCCATTTGTTCTATGGTTCAATTTTCTGACGGGCTTTGCGTTGGTGACGGTAGGAGTGGCATTATTCAGGAATGCGAAGTGGTCGTTCCGCGTTTCTGCTGTGGTGGCGGCGCTTTCTTTTCTGGTTTTGGCGACCTTTTTGGTTTTTGTGGCTTTCGGTGGACGGCATGAGATTCGAACTTTGATTGCGATGCCGCTTCGGACCTTGATCTGGGTGGGAATCGCATTTTGGTCCTCGCGAGTGCGGAAAATAGAATCCAAAGGAGCATTAAATTGATTTAAACAATCGGTATTTGTTTTCTCGGCGGTGAGATCGCTTAGAGATTCTCTTTTTCAAGTTCCATTCTGGCCTCGCTAGGCCCCAAAAGATCTTCCAGGAAAAATGCCGCGAGTTCCGAGCGGCCAGATAGGCCCGACTTCTCGTAGATGGCTGTAGACTGCGCACGCGCGGTCTTTTCTGATGTCTTTCGGATCTCCGCGATCTCTTTGAGGCTCAATCCTTTCAAGAGAAGAAAGGCGACTTCTTTCTCGGAGATCGTCAGTTTCCAAGACGTCAGTTGCCT
>DAISHW010000304.1:0-2380 GCA_036822295.1 Bdellovibrionales bacterium
TCGCCGGCCCGACCGGTGGCGCGCCGGGCACGAGCGTGTGGCTGAGCCTGCGCCGCGAGACCCCCCCGCCGATGATCGAATCGACCGATCTCGAGGCCGGAGAGATCATCCTGGGCGTGGACCTGGCGCGCAGCATGGGGATTTTCGAGGGCGACGAAGTCATCTTGGTGCCGCCCGAAACCCTGCTGCTGCCGAAGGGCGAAGTCCCGAAGTTTCAAAAGTTCAAAGTGAAGGCCTTGCTCAACACGCAGATGCCGGAGTTCGACTCGAAACTGTTGTTCTACAACGTCGAGCGCCTGGCTCCGCGCATGCGGAGTTTGAGTCGCGAGCACGGCTACGAGATCCGCCTGCAGGACGCGTACGAGGCCGATCGCGTGAAGCGGGGGCTGGCCGAGCGCGGGATCGCGGCGCAGACTTGGGGCGAGCGCGATACCTCGCTGTTCTTCGCCTTGAAGATGGAATCCTTCGCGATGACCTTGTTCTTGTCGCTGGCGGTGCTGATCACGTCGTTTTCGATCGTGACGGTGATGGTTTTGTTGATGAGTCAAAAGCGCCAGGACATCGGTATGTTCATGGCGCTGGGCCTGTCGGTGCGGCGCACGCGGTGGGTGTTTCTGCGCGTCGGCCTGCTGTTGAGCTATTTGGGGATCATAAGCGGGATATTGCTCGGAACGGCCGTGTCGTTGTTCTTGGAGTTGCATCCGATGGAACTTTTGCCGGACATTTACACCGACTCGACGCTGCCCGCGAAGCTCACGGGACGGATCATGCTCTTCGTGATCGGCTCTTCGTCTTTGATCGCGGTGCTCGGTTCCGCTTTGCCGGTTTGGCGCTACGTGATGGCGAATCCCAGCGAAGCTTTGCGCAAGCGCGGCGCCGCTTCGATCTAGTGAGGCGGGCTTAAACCGAGACTTCGAACTCGCGTAGGACCTGATTCAAACTGGTTTTTGCGTCCGTCGTGCTCGTGCGTTGGCCGATGATCAGCGCGCAGGGCACTTGGAATTCACCGCCCGAGAACTTTTTCGGCATCGTGCCGGGAATCACGACGGAGTTCTCAGGTACGACGCCCCTCGTGATCGGCGCGCCGGGGCGTGAGGCGTCGACGATCGGAGTCGACTTCGTGATCGTCACCCCCGCGCCGAGCACGGCCCCGCGCTTGACGTGCACGCCTTCGACGACGATGCAGCGGCTGCCGATGAAACAATCGTCTTCGATGATCACGGGCTGGGCTTGGGCCGGCTCCAAAACGCCGCCAAGGCCCACGCCCCCGCTCAAATGAACGTTCTTGCCGACTTGCGCGCACGAACCGACGGTGCCCCAAGTGTCGACCATCCTGCCTTCGTCGACGAAGGCGCCGATGTTCACGTAGCTCGGCATCAAAACCGCGCCGCGCGCGACGTGGGCGCCGTAGCGAACGGCCGCCGGCGGCACCGCCCGTACGCCGCTCGACAAAAACCATTTCTTCAGCGGAATTTTATCGGTCCATTGAAAGGGGCCGCACGCGATCTCCTCGACCTGGCGCATGCGGAAATACAAAAGAATGGCTTGCTTGATCCAGGCGTTGGTCGTCCAGGCCTCGCCCGTGCGCGTGCAAACGCGCAAGGAGCCGCGGTCCAAGCCGTCGATGGTGGTAAGAACGGCCTCGCGATGTTCGTTTTCGAGAGTCTGAAGCGTCAAGGCCTCTTCGATCAGCGGGCGCAGCTGCGATTCGCTCATAGGGATTTCCGTTTGGTTTGTTCGGTGATTTTCAGCGCCTCTTCGATGGCGGGGACGTGAATGCGCAAAATGTCTTCGGTTTTTGAACCGCGTTCGATTTCATAAGTGAGCGTCGGCATGTCGCGCTCGATGCCGCAGTACGTGCCAAGGCAGCCGGGCGTGGGGTAGCCGATCGAATCGTCGATGCGGTACCCGGTCCAGTGGGCCAGCACCGCCGCTTCGGCTTTGCAGTCGCCGTTCACGTTCAAGACGGGGTGCCACGAGTGCAAGGACAGAATGAATACGGGGCGGTGCTCTTCGAGCCATTGGATGAGCAGCCGTGTTTCCGGTTCGCTGTTCGCGGAAGCGCCCGGGTGATAGCGGGGATTCGCGATTTCGGGCGACCAGTCGTTGGTGGCCATGTTGCGGTTCAAATCCACGCCCCGGGCGTTGCCACGGGTCCCGCGCAAAACGCCGTCCATGTTGAAGGCCGGCAGCACGGTCACGCGCAAACGCCCTGGAAAACTATGACCCCAGCGTTTGATCAGTCCGTAAGCGGCCTCGACGCCCTCGCGCTCGTCGCCGTGCACGCCGCCAAGAATCAAAACATGCGGCCCGCTCGCGACGAAGCGATACCCCGGGATTGGCAGTCCGGTGGTGGTAGAGGAGAGAAAAAAACTCTTCA
>DAISHW010000304.1:2390-3642 GCA_036822295.1 Bdellovibrionales bacterium
TCGGCCTTGAGTTTTCAATATCTTAGAGGGAAGGTCAAGACCAAGGGGAGGCTTGAAGTGGCGTACACGATCGATAGCCCGCAATGGCAGGCCATGAACTCGCTCTGTGCCTCGCGCCATCGGCCGTTTTATTTTTACGATCTGGAAGACGCGTTGACTCGAGCCCTGGCGTATTTGAAGTCCGGCGCGCGCGTGCATTACGCGATGAAGGCGAATTCCAACTCGCGCCTATTGCGTTCATTCGCGCAAGCGGGGCTCGGAGTCGATGTCGTCTCGCTCGGCGAGATGCAAAAAGCGCTCGCGCACGGCTTTAAACCGAAAAACATTATTTTTTCCGGCGTCGGCAAAGATCGCGAGGACCTGGAGTCCGCTCTCCAAAACGAGATCCTGCAAGTGAACGTCGAGAGCTTCGAAGAGCTTCAGCATCTGGAGGCGATTTGCCAGAGCCGGCGCCGCCGGATCGACGTGGCTTTGCGCTTGAACATACTGCTCGAGGCGCCGACCCATAAACACGTGCAGACGGCGAATCCCGATTCGAAGTTCGGTTTGGACATGCGCCAGCTGCCGCAGGTTTTGGATTGGTGGCGCGCGGGGGCCCGCCATGCGGAGCTGAAAGGTCTGACGGTGCATATCGGTTCTCGGATCATGGACTTGGACGTTTTCCGGCGCATGAGTCTGGAGATGGCGCGCCTTTACGGCGAAGTGAAGGCCGAAGGCTTTCCGCTCGCGCGCTTGGATCTGGGCGGCGGGTTCGGTATCGACTATCAAACCGACGGCGCGGACGACATGGAGCGCCTGGCGAGTTACTTCGCCGCGGTTTTGCCGCCGCATCAAGGGGGCCCCGAGATCATTTTCGAGCCCGGGCGTTTTTTGGTCGCGCGCATGGGCGTGCTGATGAGCAAGGTGATTTACGTGAAGAAGGCGCCGGAACGCGAGTTCGTGATTTTGAACGCGGGAATGAATTCCTTGATGCGGCCGGCTCTTTATCAGTCCTATCACCGGATAGTGCCGATGAAGCCGCGCTCCGGTCCTCTTAAGAATTATAAAGTGGTCGGACCGTTGTGCGAGTCGACGGACACCTTCGCGGAGTCGCGAGCCCTTTCTCCGCTCGAAAGCGGCGATTGGGTCGGCATCTTCGATGCGGGCGCTTACGGCGCGGTGATGGCCAACACCTACAATGAAAGCCAAATGCCCGAACAGTGGAGTTGGCTGCACGGTCAACTGGAGGTTGAGGTTTGAAACAAGTCACCAC
>DAISHW010000305.1:0-3633 GCA_036822295.1 Bdellovibrionales bacterium
CCTCGTTCAAGCGCCGCTGATAAATCTCGTCCGTCTTGGCCTGGGTTTCATGCGCGCGCCGGTAAATGTCCTGCACGCGGCGCTCGGCATCGATTTCGGCTTCTTGAATAAGGGTCGCGGCTTTCTTCTGCGCCTCTTGCACCAGTTTTTCGGCCTGAGCTTGGGCTTCTTCGGTGAGTTTGGGCGACGGACTCGTTTGCGCGGCGCGGACTTGCGCGCGCTCATGACTGGTGGTCGTGACGATGGAATCTTCCGCCACCGGCTCCGGGGCGGCTTGGGCCGCGCTCTTCCACATCTGCGGCTCCGCGGAAATCGCGAGCTTGGTGCCCGACTGGCCGAGTTCGATGACGTCCTCGGGACGGACCCTTAAGGGTTCATGCGGCTTGATGCGCTGACCGTTGAGCGTCGTCCCGTTGCTGGAGCCATGATCTTCGATCCAACAAACGCCGTCGACCAACGTAACGCTTAAATGACGGCGGCTCAGCGCCTCGTGCGCGATGCTCAGCCCGCAGTTCTCGGCCCGGCCCACCGTGAGCAAATCGCCGTGCACGCGCTTCGTGGTCACGCCTTTGTTCGAAGTCACCGTGATGTAGAAACCGCCGCCGGGAGACGTGACTGCGGTTCGGGATGCGGCAATGGCTGACATGGCTAACTCCTTGACCTTTCCATTCCTTTAGGCCGACGCGATCACGCGGCTCTTCGGCACCCGCTGCACTTCGCCGTTCACGGCGTCGGAAGCCAGGGACTCGACCGGATCGCGATGCTCGTCGAAGCTCTGACCGTTCGACGGGTAAGCGTTGTTGTCCGCGCGGTACCAGAGCAGATCGAAGGACGCTTCAAAACGGTCGACCATCATCACGTACACGCGTTCGGGCGAGAAGATCGTGTTGAACACGTGCGCGAGAAGCGAAAAGATGATGCCCGCGATCGATGTCTTCATGGCGAACGAGATCTCTTGCAGAAAGCGGTCCATGATGTTCTTGGTGTTGTCCAAGTCCTGGATGTTCATGCCGCCGAGCTCCTGCAATCCTCCGGCGAGGCCGACGAACGTGCCCAAGATACCGGCCACGACGAACAGGCCCGGCAGGATATTGACCAGATCGTTCACGCCCGCGACCGGGAAGATCCCGAACACGCGGTTGAAGCACGGATTGTGGTGGAATGTGGCGCGCGTGATGTGATGAAGTTTCGGCGTGTCCTTGGTCCACTTCAAGAACTTGAGTTGATTCAAAATGTCTTTCACCATCCACGCGGCGCCCGGCTTGACCAGGAAGACCCGGTCGCTGAGACCCATGACGCCGTCGCCGCGACGGCGCTTCAAGCGGTCCCGGACGGCGAAAGATTCGTAATACGTGCGCTCGAGCAGGCGTTTCACCAACACGTAGAACGACGCTTGCGGGGACGTTCCGGGGACTTCGCCTTCGATGAAGCGGCCCACGCGCAATTCGAACTGACGCGCGAACCATTCGTGGCGCTTCACCGTGTACCAGGTCATGTAGCGGAAGAACGCGCCGAGCGCGAACACTCCAGCCATCACATAAGGCAAGCTGACGATGAAATATTCAGCCATCACTTTGGTGCTCATGAATTCCCCCTCTTATTTCTTTCCGTCCATACTGAATCGAACGATCACTCTTTGGGCTTTCTTGCAGTCGTTGGCCTTGCAGAACTCCGCGGCCGTCGCCGGCCCGCGGTTTTGCACTCTCATGACGTCCAGGAAGCTGCGACCAGAGACTTTCATCAGCGCCAGCAAGGGCTTTTCGTAGGCGAATTCCGCGCCGCGCCCCTCGACCAGGTAATTGAAGATCGAATTGGCGCGCCGGTAGCTCAGGTCCATGTTGTACTTCAGCGCCGCGCGGTCCTCGGGACTCGAGCTGTGCGGATCGACGAAGCGGCCTTTATAAGTGGGCGAGGCGAAACCGATGACTTCGACCGCCGAGATCTTCTGCGCGACTTTCGGGTTGCCGAAGAGCGACTTCGAATAGACCGGCATGGCACGCTCGATGATGGCGCGCATTTCGTTTTTCAGGTGGGCCGAATCGCTGTCGAAGTAATGGTCGCCGAAGTCCAGAACGACTTCGCCCGTGCCCATGTCGACGCCGGCTTTGATGCCGGCCGCGGCGAAACCTTTTTGGATCTCGCGCGCGATCTCGCGGCGGGCGTCGATCTCTTCTTTCGCTTTGCTGAGCGCGCCTTCCGTGTCTTTCAATTGTCCTTGCAGGCCGGCGATGCGTTGATTAAGGGCCTTTTCTTTCCCGGCCATGGCGGCGCGGAACTCGCCTTCACGACGCGCGCGTTCGGCCGCGTCCATTTGTCCTTTTTTGATCTCGGCGTCGAGCGCCGCGCGGCCTTGCGCCACTTCGGCTTCGAACCCGGCGCGCATGGCGGCCATCTTGCCTTTCATGCCCTCGACTTCTTTTCCCTTCTCGGCCAGCGCGCCGCTTAAGCCGCTGATCTTGGCGTCGCTCGCCGCTTGCAGCGCGCGGGTCTTCTGCTCGAAAGCCTGCTTGGTGATCTGATTGGCCTTGTAAGCCTTCAAGAGTTTCTGCTTGTTGGCGGCGAGTTGCGATTTGGCGTCCGCGATCTCGCGCTGATTGTCGGCGATCTCGGATTCCTTCTGCACGACATCGCTTTTCAAGTCGGTGATGTCTTTCTTCTGCTCGCCGATGGTGGTGTCTTGCTCGGCGATGAAATCCTTGCGCGCGAGCAGCTTGGTCTTGGCCAACTTGTTCGCGTTCATCACGTTGCGCACCATCTGTTGATACTTGTTGAGGGCGGCGGCTTTTTTATCGCTCTCAAGCGATTCCCGCGCCAGGCGTTCGCGCTCGTCCTTGGCGTCCTCTTGCAGCAGCGTGAGCTTGTCCATGAGCTCCATATATTCTTGCTGTTCGTTTTGCGAAGCCTCTTTCTCCATATAATCGGTCTTCACCGACTCGTACATTTTGAGTTGGCTCTGCAGTTCTTCGACCTGCATGGTGAGCTTTTGATTGCTGACCTGGGCTTTGATCGCATCGGTGCCCGTGCGCAAGGACGCCGTCACGTACAGCAGCAGAAAGATCGTGCTTAAACCCAGGAACAAGTCGGAATACGACGTCCAGAAGCTATCGGCATTGTGAGATTGTTTGGTCTTGTTGTAGTCAAAAGACATACCCTCACCAGAACCTTCCCCCACACAAACTAAGAAATACGTAGATCCAAATCACCTTGCCCACAAAACTTATCGACGCTTTGCATTATATCTTAAATCATTGATTTTTCGACTGTTTCTTGGACACTGCCGACTAAAGTTTCGACGATTTCTGGAACATTCCCTGTCGATTTAGTGGACGAGTCTCTAAACTCTACGTATTTGGCAAGGCTCATTTATGAGGTAAAAGGGGCTCCCACATAAGGAGAACCGATGCGCGCCACCTTACTGTTCAGCGTTTTGGCTTTGAATCTTCTGGCCTTGAATTTCAGCCACGCCGACGAAGCCCCGGACTACGTACCCGCCGATGAAGAACTGACCGAACGTCGTGAAGAGCTCACGGTGACCAAGAAGAAAACCACGGTCTATCGCCGCTGGGAAAGCGAGTCGGAATACGATTACGATTTTGAAGACCGTGAGATCCCGTTCTGCGGCTATTGCACGGT
>DAISHW010000306.1:0-3625 GCA_036822295.1 Bdellovibrionales bacterium
AGGCTTTAAGGAGTACCCGTGTCGAATGTAGAAAACGTGATTATTATCGGATCCGGTCCGGCCGGATTGACCGCGGCGATTTACGCCGCTCGCGCCAACTTGAACCCCTTGATGATCGAGGGCTACGAGGCCGGCGGACAGCTCATGACCACCACCGAGGTGGAGAACTATCCGGGCTTCGCCCACGGCATTCAGGGACCGGAATTAATGAGCGTCACGCGCGCGCAGGCTGAGCGCTTTCAAACGCGTTTCGTGACCCGCAACGTGACCAAAGTGGATTTTTCCGCGCGTCCGTTCAAGATTTGGGTCGAAAACGACGTGTATCAGTCTCACAGCGTGATCATCAGCACGGGCGCGACCGCGAAGTATTTGGGTCTCGAGAATGAGCGCCGGCTTTTGGGGCGTGGCGTTTCGGCGTGCGCGACGTGCGACGGCGCGTTCTTCAAAGGTCAGCCGGTCGTGGTGATCGGCGGCGGCGACACGGCGATGGAGGAGGCGAACTTTCTGACCCGCTTCGCTTCGAAGGTGACCGTGGTGCACCGTCGCGAGGAGTTCCGCGCCTCTAAGATCATGGCGGATCGGGTGTTGAACAATCCCAAAATCGAAGTCATTTGGAACAGCGAGCTGGTGGATGTGATCGGCGAAAAAGGTGTCGAAGCGGCCAAGATCCGCAACGTCGTCACCGGCGCGGAATCGACCGTGGAAGTGCAGGGGATTTTCGTCGCCATCGGGCACAAGCCGAACACCGATTTGTTCAAAGGTATCTTGGCGATGAACGACGTGGGTTACTTGTTGACCGAGGGGCGCTCGACCTACACGTCGGTCGAAGGCGTGTTTGCCGCGGGCGACGTCGCCGATCCGGTTTACCGGCAGGCGATCACCGCCGCCGGTACCGGTTGCATGGCCGCGATCGATGCCGAACGTTGGTTGGAGCACCAAGGACATAAATAAACGTGAGCCGTAAGATCAACACCAAGGATTTGGTGCATAAAATCGAGAAGCTCACGAAGGAGCGCATGTCCCAAGCGGACGTGGTCGACATGAACGACTTGCGCCGCCTGCGCGACAAAAAGATCCGGCGGACCGTTTTGATGATCGAAGACGACGATACCATTCGCGCGGCCATCAAACGCATGCTCGAGGGCGAGGGATACGGCGTCTTGGCCGCGGCCGACGGCTCGGAACTGACGAGCGTCTTGAGCGATAGCGCGATCGATTTGATTATCTTGGATGTGGGTTTGCCGTGGATCAACGGCTTCGAACTGGCCGAGATGATGAAGGCCAACGATGATCTGAAGGACATTCCGTTGATCTTCTTGAGCGGCCAGACTTCGGACGACGATGTGAAGCGCGGGTTTGACGTGGGGGCGGATGACTACATCAAGAAGCCGTTTGACCTTGAGAAGGTGAGGCGGACCGTGAACACTTTGATTCATCTGGCGCACGACTGAGTCGCGGCCGCCGGCCATCAACTGAGTAAGTGCTTCGGCATTCCCTTCGGAATCGCGGAGAGCAGCTTCTTCGTGTAATCGTGCTGCGGATTCTCGTAGATACCCACGGCGTCGTTCATCTCGACGACCTTGCCGTTGTACATGACCGCGACCTCATCCGAGATGAACTTCACCACCGCCAAATCGTGCGAGATGAAGACGTAAGTGAGATGCATCTCTTCCTGAAGATCGAGCAGCAGATTCAAGATTTGCGCTTGAATCGAAACGTCCAACGCCGAAACCGATTCGTCACAGATGATGAACTCGGGCTTCACGGCCAACGCGCGCGCGATGCAGATGCGCTGACGTTGACCGCCCGAGAACTCATGCGGATAGCGATTGAGCATGGCGCGATCCAAACCCACGCGCTTCATCAGGTCGCCGGCCATCTCTTGACGCTCCGCGCGCGAGGCGCCCAGGCCGTGAATGATCATAGGCTCCATCAGCGCGGAACCGATCGTCATCCGTGGATTCAAAGACGCGTACGGATCCTGAAAGATGATCTGCATCTTGCGGCGCATGGCGCGCATGCCTTCGCGATCGAGCCGGGTGATGTCGGTGCCCCCGTACAGGATTTTGCCGTCGGTCGGCTCCACCAGGCGCAGGATCGTGCGGCCCAAGGTCGTCTTACCGCAGCCGGATTCACCGACCAGACCCAGCGTGCGGCCTTTGCGCACCGACAACGAAACGTCGTCGACCGCTTTGACCCACGATTTCACGCCGCCGAAGAAACCCTTCTGCAAAGGGAAATGCTTCTTCACGTTCTCGATCTTCAAGAGTTCCGATTGGGAGTCTTCGACCACGCGGGTTTGCTTTTGCTGTTTCAGGATTTCGACGTTGAGTTGCTTTTCTTGACCGTCCGAAGTCATGAAGTCGCTCACCACCGGCAAGCGGCGGGGATTGCGCTCCAAGGAGGGGCGGCAGGCCAGCAAACCCTTGGTGTACGGGTGTTGCGGCTTGGTGAAGATCTGTTCGGTCGAGCCCTTTTCAACGATGTCACCGCGGTACATGACCACGACTTCATCGGCGATGTCGGCGATCACCCCCAAATCGTGGGTGATGAACAGAATCGACATTTGATACTTCTTTTGCAGATCGGCGAGCAGATCCAAGATTTGTTTCTGGATCGTCACGTCGAGCGCGGTCGTCGGTTCGTCCGCGATCAAGATATCCGGCTCACAGGCAATGGCCATGGCGATCATCACGCGCTGGCGCTGACCTCCGGACATTTCGTGCGGGTAGCTTTTGATGCGCTCGGTGGGGTTGGGAATACCGACCTGCTTCAACAGCTCGAGGGATTTCGCCATCGCCTGGGCCTTAGAGAGCTTTTGGTGCAGCATCAGCGTTTCGCTGATCTGATCGCCGACCGTGAACACCGGGTTCAAACTGGTCATCGGTTCCTGGAAGATCATCGATATCTTGTTGCCGCGCACGTTGCGCATCTGCGACTCGGACAATTTCAAAAGATCGTTCTTGTCGTCGACGATGATTTCGCCGCTGGTGATCTTGCCCGGGGGATTCGGGATCAAGCGCATCACCGCGAGCGACGTGACGCTCTTACCGGAACCGGATTCACCCACCAAGCCCACCGTTTTACCGCGCGGGATATCGAAGGAAATGTTTTTGACGGCGCGAATGGTGCCCTCGTCGGTCCGGAATTCGACCGAGAGATTGCGGATCTGAATGATCGACGAGGAAGACATACCCTAAGCTCCTAAGTTTTAACGGCTCTTCAATTTGGGGTCCAACGCGTCGCGAAGGGCATCATTGAAGAGGGTAAAAGCTAACACTAAGAAAAACATAAAGAAAGTGGCCGCCGCAAGGCCCCACCAAACATCGCGCGCCAACTCGAGCTTGGCATCGCTGATCATCAGGCCCCAGCTCGGAGTGCCGGGTTTCACGCCCAGCCCCAGATAGCTCAAGATCACTTCACTCTTCACCGCCGTGACGAAGCCGAGCGAGAAGTTGATCAAAACCAAGTGAAAGGTGTTCGGAAGAATATGGATAAAGATACGGCGGAAGTGACCGGCGCCCAGGGCGGTCGCGCCTTGCACGTACTCACGCTCACGGTGCTTCATGAATTCACTGCGCACGATGCGGCAATGGCTGATCCAGAAGGTCAAGCCGATCGCCAA
>DAISHW010000307.1:0-3582 GCA_036822295.1 Bdellovibrionales bacterium
AACGTGCCACCCGAATGGGAAACAAAACCTACGACGTCACCGCCTGCACGCTCCGTCAACTCACGGAGCTCCGCCGTCAATCGATCCAGGCCTGCAGCCTTAAATCCGAAAGAATACCCGGGATTGTAGAAAACCAATCGGTAGTGGTTCGCCAGTTGTTTAAAATAGGCTGGCAAATAGTCAAAGCCCAAGCCCGGCCCTCCGGGAACGAAAATCAAGGTGCGGGTTTTACCGGCAGGATTGACGACTGATATATTGTCTTCCGTCACTGATTTAACCTTCCTTGGTTGTCCAGTGAGCTCCGCATGGCACGGGTTAATGGGCATCGCCGAGACTGACGAAGCCCCGGACAAAATAAGACCCAAGATCCAATCCATCGGAACTCGCCTCATCCCGGCGGGATTTGCAAGCGGTGTTCCCGCGTCTCAGCGATATTGGCTAGATCCCGAGCTGCCTTCCGTTTAGTCATTGGACATCAATGAAAGTATTGCTCAAAGCACTGGACCAACTGGACCTAACGGCGACCTTGACAGCTTGGACTACCGACACAGCTTAAATCTGTGAGATGGGTTTTAAATTTGATGCAACCAGGAGGAATATAAGATGAAACAACTCAATACGTACAACGGACGCTCTTTGTGGGACTTCATGAGCGAGGTCGAGCGGGCTTTTGATACCGCGTGGCAGCCCGAAGCGTCAGCGCGTCGACAAGAAATGTTTATGCCTGCCGTCGATCTGCATGAAACGACGGATAGCTTCTTGATCAGCGTGGATCTGCCCGGCGTCGAGCAAAAGGACGTGAAAATCGACGTGCAAGACGGACGTTTGGTCGTCAAAGGCGAGCGAGCGCGTCAGGAAGAGAAGAACGACGGACTGTTCCGCCGCTTTGAACGCTCATATGGTTCGTTCGAGCGCAGTTTTCAACTGCCGCAGAACGTGAGCCAAGACAAGATCCAAGCCGCTTTCGAGAATGGCGTGCTCGAGATCCTGGTGCCGAAGGCGGAGATCGCAAAACCCCGCACGGTGCAGATTAAAACAGGAAAAGGTGGTTTGTTCTCGCGCCTGACTTCGGCACCCCCCGCAAGTCAAAGCGCCGAGGAAAAGGACAACCACTGACGTGGTACCGGGGTGGCGCAACACCGCCCCGTGATCCGTATCCTAAACGGTGGCAGAAGGCTCGCGGTCCCGCGGGCCTTCTGCGTTATTGGGCACCGGCCTGAAGACTTTTTCGACCTCGGCTTGCGAGCGCGCCGCCAATTCGGTGGTGTCGGAATCGGCGCTGGGAATCAACGCCGGCAAGAAATGCAAATCGACTTCGACGCCACCAGCCCCGCTCAACGCCCAAAGATGCGGAACGAAATCCATATCTCCGTACCACATCACTTTGTCGCGCGTGACCGTGTTGATGGGGTGACCGCCCACCCGCGCGTAATTCAGACAAAACGGCACGATCGGTTTCAATGCCGCGACCGCCGCCGTGTACAAAGGCCTGCGAAAACGCAGGATGCGCTCGCCGTTGGTGCTCGTCGCCTCGGGAAATATCGCGATGTTGACTCCGTTCTCAAGCCCCTCGCGCAGCTCGGAAATCTCGTTCAAGATATTGTTCTTGTTTTGGCGGTCGACAAAGAGCGAGCCCGCCATTTGACAGATAATCCCAAGGCCCGGCGTGCGCTTGATTTCCATCGACGTGACGAAACAAGACGGTTTCACCGAACAGATCACCAGCACGTCCAAATAAGACAAATGATTGCCGACCATCAAAACATTGGTCGAAGGCATCTTACCCGAATCGATCGGGTTCACGCGGACGCCAAGAATCCAAAGCCCGACCCGGCAGTACTGGCGTAAAATCCGGTTCGCCAAGATCACTTTCCGCCAGCGCTCGCGCACCGCCACCCACACGACCGCCATGTGCGCGAGATAAATAAAAATCATCGTGACGATCGCCAGAATGCGGAACGGCTGAAGAATTCGGGTCAAAAGCAAACCTCAGGTAAAGCGGCTCCGAAAGCGGGGCTGCAAAGAGTTCCAATCTAAAATAGTCAGCAAATCCGTGCAAGCGAAGTCGCGGTCGAGCGCGGGCCACCCGTAAACGTGCGCGCCGGCTTGCAAATAAGACCTAAGGAGCGGCGGCATGAGCTCGCGTTTTTCCAATGGCGTCAGCGGTTGCGGGTGCGCGATCAAGAAGCCCGGGAAACGATACTCCCCGTTCGGGCGGATCTGGTGATCGTCGCGCCACGCGTGCTGTTCTACGAGCGTGCGGTACAGGCGATTCATCACGACCGGGTCCGTCGTCTTCACGCTCGAGCAACCGAAGAGCAATTCCGTTTTGGTCTTGGCGATGTAGCGGCTCAACCCCTTCCACAAAAGATCGATCGTATTGCCGTTGCGGTGGTCGCGGTGCACGCAGGCGCGCCCCATCTCGAGCTTCACGGCCGGAGCGCGCAAGAAGGCGCCGAGTTCGAATTCGCTGCCCGAATAAAAGTCATGGGTGAAGTGCGAGGAAAGCAAGCGGTAGGTGCCCACCACCCTGCCCACCCGTTTGTCCTCGATGATCAGGTGATCGGCGTGGAAATCGTAACCATCGACGTCCAGTCCGTGGTAAGCCCGACGCCCCTGCCATTCTTCGATGAACACTTGGTGGCGGAGTTCCAAAACGCGTAGCAGTTCGGTCCCGTTCATCGCCGTACGAACGCGAAAATCATCCGTTTCAAGCAGAACCGGAACGAACCCCCGATACTCGCGCACCCGCGCGTACAGGGATTTTTTCTGACGAGCCTCTTGAAAGGTGCGAAGAAACCGTTTCGCGCTCAACGCTGCCTGCATGCCTTCACCTCCGTGTGCCTTCATTTTAGCAACGGACGCGAAGCATAAAGTTAAGGTTGTGACGGGATCAGGTCAGGGAAGTGTCAGCGCCACGGGGGATGCTCGCCGAGCTCCCGCTCGGGATCCCGACCGAGCTGCTCGAGCCGGCGCCACTCGGCCTCGAGATACGCCCCTTGATCGGCGCGCGCCATGCTCTCGGCCGCGCGAACCACGCGATCGCAATCGTCATAAGGCGTGTACGCCCCCGAAGCGCAAATCGCGACTTCGAGATCGTCGGGATGCGGACTCTGCTTGGCCAACCAATCGTAAAGGCGCATCGGCCCGCCAGGATCGATCGCGGGATCGAGCACCCAGTTCTCGCGCTGGACCTCGACCACGGGGACGACGTGATACCACCAACTGACCGCGCCCGAGGGCGAGTTCGGCGTGCTCACGGAAAGATCGCCGAAAACAAAGGCCTTGCTCGGCGCCGCCACCCCCCAATCGAGCAGATTCGCGTTGGCCAACTGGGCGCGGGCGAAGCATCCGTCATCCGGATAGAGCCAACTCGAGCGGCGCTGAAAGTCGGGCCGGCTTGGACGTGTAAGGAAACGTTCATCGCGCATGCGATTAAAACGTTCGGTCAAGACGTCGTGCGACTCCCAAACCGTCGCGCGGGCCAGCAGACCTTTGTTGTATTCTTCCGCCACATCGCCCGGTGAACGCACCGGCGGGTGGGCGAGCGCGCGGGCGGTTTGCATGTACTTGAGGTAGGAC
>DAISHW010000308.1:0-3579 GCA_036822295.1 Bdellovibrionales bacterium
CACCAGGGCGATCAGCATGCCGATCAATGAAAGGTGCAGGGTCGGATTCTGCAGAATCCGCACCCAGAGCGGGTCGGGAACGGCCAGCAGGTGCTCCATATCGACGCCGCAAGAGGCGCAATACCTGTCGCGGGGCTGGGCGAAACCGCACTTCGGACATTCGATCATCATACGATATCAGGCTAAACGGATTCGCCATTTCGTGCTACTGAATTCCCATGCACAAACCGGTAATGCTCCAAGAGGTATTGAACTTCGCTCGCGGCGTCGGACCGCGCGCGATCCTCGACGGCACCTTCGGTCGCGGCGGCCACACGCGCGCCTTCCTGACCGAGTTCCCGAACGCCAAGGTGACCGCTCTCGATCAAGACGCGGCCGCCGTCGCCCACGGGCGACAGGCTTTCGCCCGCGAAATCGCGGACGGCCGGCTCGAACTCAAGCACTTCAATTTTCATCGGGTCAAAGACCTGCCAAAGGGCGCCTTCGACTTCGTCTTGCTCGATTTGGGAGTCAGCTCGCCCCAGCTCGACGAGCCGGAGCGGGGTTTCAGTTTTTACAACGACGGCCCGCTCGATATGCGCATGGACCGGACTCAAGACCTGACGGCCGCGGACATCGTCGCGACCTGGTCCGAAGTCGAGTTGAACGATCTTTTCGCCGCCGCCGGCGAGATCCGCCGGCCGCAAAGGGTCGTTCGCGCCGTGGTTCACGATCGTAAACAAAAGCCATTCACCACCACGCGGGAATTGGCCTCGCTCATCGAGCGCGTCGAGGGATGGTCGCGCAAAGGTCACCATCCGGCCACGCGCTACTTCCAGGCTTTAAGAATCGCCGTCAACAACGAGCTCTCTGGACTAAGAGACTGCGTGCCCGACTTAATGCGGGCGACGGGTAAGGACGGACGCATCGTCATTCTCACATTTCACTCTCTTGAAGACCGCATCATAAAGTATGCTTTTAAAGAGAGCCGGGAGTGGGGATTTCCGCTGGTGAAAAAAGTCATCACCCCTTCGCGCGAGGAAGAACGCGACAATCCGCGTTCACGGAGCGCCAAGCTCCGCGTTTTTCAGAGGGGAAACATCGATGAGCCGCCGTCACCTGAATGAACTGATGCCCTTTTTCAGCGTGCTGATTCTGGTCGGCACGCTCTTCACGCTGGTGTTCTTGAAAATGGAAGTCCGCCGCATGGGCTACCAGGTTTTGAAAAGCACGCAACAGTACAAAGCGGCCCGCGATCAATACCGCATGATGAGCATGGAGTACGCCAGGCTCACCAGGCCCGAACTGGTGCGCAAGTACGCGGTCAGCCGCCTGACCTTGAATGACGCCCGCGTCGGTCAAATCATTCAACTCGCCGGCCAAGAGCTGGCGATGCCCCAATAAGAAAATGAAAAGTCGCATTCTCATCCTGTTCTCGTGCTTTCTGTTCATGTGGGGCTTGCTCCTGGTGCGGGCCGCTCGCGTGCAGGTGATCCCCGACGTGCGGCTGGAATCGCTCAAGCGCCGCCAATTCGAAACCGCGCTGCAGATCCGCACCCGTCGCGGCGCGATCGTCGACCGCAACGGCAATGAACTCGCCGCGAGCGTGCCGGCGTTCTCGCTCTTCGCCGATCCGAAGATGATCAAAGACCCGTACGGCCTGGCGAAACGCCTGGGCAAAGAGCTCGACATTCCGGTCGCGCAGCTGCGCAAACGCCTGCGCGACAAGCAGCGCCGCTTCATCTGGATCCGCCGCCAACTCGGCGAGGCTCAGCGCGACCGCATCAAACGCTGGGACGAAGCGGGGCTCGGCTTCATCGAAGAGCCCAAGCGCGTTTACCCGAACGGCAGCCTGATGGCGCAAGTGCTCGGCTTTGTGGGCGCCGAGGGCAACGGGCTCGAAGGCCTGGAGCTCCAGTACAACAAGGATCTGCAAGGGCAACTCAAGCAAGTTCTGCTCCCGCGCGACGCGCGCGGCCGCCCGTTGCTTCAGGACGGCCGGTCGCTTACCGAAGTTCCGGACGGCGCGGATTTGGAACTGACGATCGATCACGAGGTGCAGTTCACGCTCGAGCAGGACCTGCTCAACGTGGTCGCGCAGTTCGAAGCGGATTCGGCGGTGGGGATCGTCATGGACGCGCAAAGCAGCGAAGTCCTGGCCATCGCCAACGTGCCGACGGTGAATCTCAACGAGCCTTCCCGCCAACCCAATGAGCTCAAGCGCAACCGCGCGGTCTGCGACGCGTTCGAGCCGGGCAGCACGATGAAGACCTTCGTGATCGCCGGCGCGCTGCGCGAATCGCTCGTGCGCCCCAGCACGCGCTACAATTGCGAGGGCGGCCGCATGAAAGTCGGCGACCGCTGGATCTCGGAAGCGGACGAGCATCACAAGTTCGATTGGCTCACGGTTTCCGAGATATTGGCGCAGTCCTCGAATGTGGGCACCGCCAAGGTGGCGTTCGACGTCGGTTCCGAGCGCGTGTACCGAACGCTCGCCGATTTCGGATTCGGCGCGAAGACGGGGCTTTCGCTGCCGGGCGAAGCGCGCGGCATCGTCAACGCGCTCCCGTGGCGTCCGCATTTGTTGAGCAACGTTTCGTTCGGTCACGGCATCGCGGTCACCCCGATGCAAATGGTCGCGGCTTACGGCGTGATCGCCAACGGCGGCGTGCTGCACAGACCGCTGCTCGTGAAATCGATTCGTCGCCCGAATGAAGAGCCGCTCGAGTTCCGGGCCGAAGAAGTGCGCCGCGTGCTCTCGACGCAAGATGCGGCCACGGTAAGACTCATGCTCACCGCCGCGACCGAAACCAACGCGACCGGCGCCAAAGCGCGCATTCCCGGCTATCACGTGGCCGGGAAAACCGGTACCGCGCAGAAAGTCGATGCCGTCAAAGGCGGCTATATCCAGAATGCTTATATTTCGAGCTTCGCGGGTTTCGTGCCGGCGCACGATCCGCGTTACGTGATCTTCGTGGCCGTGGACAATCCGCGCAAAGCCTATTACGGATCACAGGTGGCCGCGCCGGTGTTCGCGCGCATGGCGCAGTATTTGGTGCGTCGCGCGGGCTTGCCGCCGGTGTTGATTTCCGAGAGTAATATGATCAAGAACGCGCCTGAAAAACAAAGAACCTCGGTGCAAAAGCGGGCGCTCGACGATCTTCGTAAATCCAGCCAAAACCTGCCGCCCGAAGAAGGCTTTCCGAATCTTCTCGGCCTTCCGTTACGCGAGGCCATGGCGCGCGTGCGCGGCCACGCCGGTCAAGTTTCCGTCAAAGGTTCCGGCGTCGTCGTGCGCTCGATCCCCGCGGCGGGCGCGGAACTCCATCCGAAAGCGCGCGTGACTCTGATCCTGGAGAATCCGGATTGAAACTGAGCACGTTGCTCTCTGTTTTCCCGCAGCTGCGCCTGGGCGACTTCGCCCATCAAGACGTACAGAAGCTCACCCAAGATTCCCGGCAGGTCGCGCCGGGCACCGTCTTCGTCGCCATTCGCGGCGCGACGGGGGACGGCCATGAATTCCTGGCGCAAGTGGCGCGGGAGGGGGCGATCGCCCTGATTGTTGAGGACGATCAAGGCGTTCCCAAGGACTTTCGCGGC
>DAISHW010000309.1:0-1018 GCA_036822295.1 Bdellovibrionales bacterium
CAGACATTGGGCGGGAAGTTTGGCGGAAGTCACCGACAATAGCAGGATTACGAACGCGGCTTTCATGGTTTTAGATAAAGCAATCGGGGTGCCGTGGCGGCGGCAGGCCATCGCGGTCGGCTGAGACAATCCGGCTGATTTTGAAGAACGACATGGGACTTTTCGTCTCGCCGCGTTTACAATCTCATTCATAGCACACCCCGCGGTGGCACCGCGGTTGCTGAGATATAAGGTAAACCATTTCCGCGGAGACCGAATGACCGTATCGATACGAAGCGCGATTTCATTGGCCGTACTTTTGACCTGTACGGGAATTGCAGCCGACGAAAAATCCAGCTGGCGCGGCAATATGAAGAGTCTTTCGGACGCGCTCGCGGAGACCGTGCCCCTTCTGTATTCGAGCGATCCGAAAGACGCGAAGATTTTAATTCAAAAAGTCGAGGCGTTGAACAAGATCGCCGGCAAACTCGATTCGAAGCCCGGCCAACACAAGCAATTCCCGGAGTCTGATCCCGCGCTTCCGTATATCGCATCCATGTTCAGCGATTCGCTCGAGCGCGCCACGGTCAGCTTGAAAGAGGGGCGGACGACCTATGGCAAGTCCGTCTTACGCTCGTCGATCGCCTATTGCACCGCTTGCCACACCCGTCATGAGGCGGGGGCGCAGTTTTCCCTGCTCAAGGCCTTTGAAAAGCCGCTCGAGAAAGCCGATTGGATCGAACGCGTCGAGTTCATGGCGGCGACCCGGCAGTACGATGAGTTGCTGAAGCAGGTTTCCGCCAAATTGAAAGCGCCGAGCGATCCCGGAACCTTCGCCATGGATTTGGAGCGCGGCACGCGCTTGGGGCTTTCGGTCCTTGTCCGGATCAAAAAAGATCCCGCTCAGGCGAGCCGCATGGCGCGCGATTTCGGTCAAGCGCCCGACGCCGTTTTGTCCATGAAAGAGGCATCGCAAGCGTGGCTGAAAGATCTGAACGACTGGGCGCAATCCAAAGAGCGGAATATCGGCGCGCCCTCG
>DAISHW010000309.1:1028-3572 GCA_036822295.1 Bdellovibrionales bacterium
CGCCGGTTGGGCGAGAGCCTGAACACCCCGCATCCCGAAGTGCGGGCCTTGGTCGCGACCGTTCATCTGCATGATTTCATTGAAACCAAACCTGAGCCGTCAAAGAACGCCGAGGCATTGTATTGGCTGGGGCGCAGTTACGAGCGCTTGGGCGATATCGGCCTGTGGAATCTGAACGAAGCGTACTACCGCGCTTGCGTGGACGCCTTACCTCATACCGAGATCTCGGAAAAATGTTTCGCGGCCTACGCCGACTCGGTCACCTTGGGATTTTCGGGCAGCGGCGGAGTGCGCGTTCCCAAAAGCGTTCGGGAGCACCTGGACCGGATTCGCGGCAAGGCCATGCGCGAACAAAAAGTCCCGATCTCAAAATGAGAAGTTGAGACGAATTGGCTCATTCCGTCCCGTCAAAAGGAATATATCGCATTTCGGGTCAGGGCCGTCGCGGCACCTGGCTCGCAACACGAAAACGCATGCGTGAAATCAAAACCCAGGCTCTTGCCGACTTCTCATATCTGGATCAGCAAGACTTTCAGCGCAAATTCTCGCCGGGAAACCGCATTCGGTTTTACATCGAAGGCATTTCTTGCGGGAAATGCGTGCGCAAGATCGAGGATCTGGCACTGCAGGTCGACGGCCTGAAGAGTATCCGCGTGGATATGGGCGATCATGTCGCGCAAGTCGAAATCGATCGCGAAAAACTCGAATTCAGCCGTGTGGCCGAAGAGATTAAAAATCTGGGGTTCAATCCGATCCCTTTGGAACTCGAAAACACGGCCGAGAAACTGCGCCACTCCGAGGATCGCCGCGCCCTGATTCGCTTGGGCGTCGCCGGTGCGTGCGCCGGCAACATCATGACCTTCAGTTTCGCGACTTACTTGGGCGCGCCCAAAGAACTCGCGGGCGTCTTTTCGTGGTTGAGCTTTCTATTGTACCTGCCCGTCGTGTTTTACGTGGCGGTTCCGTTTTATCGCGGCGCCTGGGCCAGTTTGGTCCGTCGGCAGATCTCGATCGACCTGCCGATGGCGATCGCGTCGTTGAGCGGTTTCGTTTTTTCGACCGTGCAACTGTTGCGCGGCCGCGAGGACATCTATTTCGATTCTTTGAGCGGCTTCCTGTTCCTGATCCTGCTTTCACGGTGGACGCAAAGAAGACTGCAGCGCCGGTTTTTACGGCCGCAAGAACTAAGGGAAACCCTTCAGCTTGAGCGCGTTCGCCAGATCACCGAATCCGGTTGGGTTTGGGCGCGCAGTGAAAGCGTCGGCGTCGGCCAGCGTATTCTTTTGATGGCGATGGAAACGCTACCGGCCGAAGCGGAACTCATTTCTTCGACCGCGCATTTCAGTTTGGCGTGGTTGTCCGGTGAAAGCCGTCCCAAAACGTTTTTGAAAGGTTCATTGATTCCCGCGGGCGCGCGTTTGATCGCCGGAGAGGCGCAACTGGCTATCCGCAAACCGCTTGCCGAGACGGGCTTCGGTAAAATCTTGGCAGAGGTGCAGAACTTCTCTTTGTCCGACACTCGGGTGTCGAATCTGGCCGACCGCGCGGCTCAATGGTTGCTGATCGCCGTTTTCGCGGCGGCTTTTATTTTCTTGGTCGCGTACTGGTCGGTCTCTCCCGAAGAGGCCGTGCGTCGCTCGCTGGCGTTGATTATCCTGGCTTGTCCGTGCGCCATGGCGTTTGGCACCCCCTTGGCCTTGGCCGCGTCTTTGCGTAAGGCTCGCCAAAAGGGCTTGATCGTGCGCAATGCCTCTGTGTTCGAAAAAGCCGCGCGCATTGAAACCGTATTCTTCGATAAGACCGGCACTCTGACCGACAGCGACTTGAGTTTGACCACCCCCTTGACCGACGTCCCTTACGTCTATCGCAAAGTGATTCTGGCGCTCGAAAACGAATCGTTGCATCCGATCGCCTTCGCGTTTCGCCGGGAATTTTCGGCGGAGCTCCCGCCTGTCGACGGCTGGCGCGAGGTTCCCGGTCTCGGCGTATCGGGTTTCATTTACGGCAAATATTATGAGCTGAAGCGCAACGCGAAGCCGGGCGGCCAGGTCTCGTGCACGTTGTTCGAGGATCATCATCCCATCCTGGATTTCAATTTCGATTCGATTTTAAAACCGCAATCCCGGGCGGCGCTCGATGCCCTTCGCGCCATGGGCATTCGCGTGAAGCTATTGTCCGGCGATTCACGCCAAGTCACAGAGAGCGTGGGCGCGCAACTGGGCTTCAAGAAAGACGAGATTCATTTCGAGTGTTGCCCGGCGGTCAAAGCGACGGAAGTCGCGGGCGTTCCGCACGCCATGATAGTCGGTGACGGCGTCAACGACAGCTTGGCGATGATCCGCGCGGACGTCGGGGTCGCCGTCAGCGGGGGAATGGAAACCGCGCTCAAAAGCGCCGGAGTTTACTTGGTCAATCCGAGTCTTGAAGGCGTGTCGGATTTGATCAAGATCAGCCGCCAGGGGCTCGGTTTGATTCGCCGTAACCTGATGGTGTCATTGATCTACAACGCGACCGGCGGGGTGCTGGCGCTGATGGGTCTCATCA
>DAISHW010000310.1:0-3569 GCA_036822295.1 Bdellovibrionales bacterium
AGGTCACCATCACGCGCATCACTTCGAGAGCGCGGAGCACGAATACGAAACGTCCAAGTTCGGCATGTGGACCTTCCTGGTCACCGAGATCATGATGTTCGGCGGCTTGTTCGTCGGCTACATCATTTATCACGGCATGTATCCCGCGATGTTCCACGCGGGGTCGAAGTTCCTGGATTGGAAGCTGGGCGCCTTGAACACGGTCGTCCTGTTGTTCAGTTCGTTGACCATGGCTTTGAGCATTCACTACGCGCAGAAAAATGACCGCGCCAAGATGCTCATGCACCTGTACATCACGCTGGCGTGCGGGTTCGTCTTCCTGATCGTGAAGTACTTCGAGTACACGCATAAGTTCCACATGGGGCTTTACCCGGGCACGTTCTTCAATCCGACGACGCCGGAAGGGCAGGCGGTGGCCAGCCAGTTCCCCAATATCGGTCAGTACTTCTCGTTCTACTTCTGCATGACGGGGCTGTACGGATCGCACGTGATCGTCGGAATGTCGCTGATCGCCTGGTGCATCGTGCGCGGTCACCGCGGCGAATTCGGCCCGAAGTATTACACGCCGGTCGAGTGCGTCGGTTTGTTCTGGCACTTGGTCGATTTGATCTGGATTTACTTGTTCCCTTTACTCTACCTGGTCGGTTAAGGAGTCACGGATGGCAGCGGACACCAAACATCATATCATTCCTATGAAGACCTACTTGCAGGTCATCTCGATACTCATGGTATTGACGGTGATCACGGTGGTCGCGGCCCAAGTGGACTTCGGGGCGTTCAACACGATCATCGCGATGGCCATCGCGTCGGTGAAGGCCGGATTCGTGTTGGCGATCTTCATGCACTTGAAATACGACGACCGCCTGTTCACGGTGTGTTTCGCCACGAGCATTTTCTTTTTGGTGCTGATGTTCTTTTTGAGTTGGGTGGACATCTACACCCGCATCGATCAAACGGGTATTTTATAGCGCCATGACTCTTATTCGCGCGTTCAACCAATTGACGAAGGCGGGGATCATCCTCTTCGCCGTGGTGAGCGCGCTGGCGGGCTACGCGGTCAGTTTTCATCTGGGGCAGGTTTTCGATCCCTTGCAACCCGTGTTATTGGTCGTCGGTTTGTACCTGGTCGCCGGCGGCGGCTTCGCCTTGAATCAAGCGCAGGAGTGGAAGATCGACGCCCGCATGGACCGGACCCGCAAGCGGCCGATCCCCTCAGGCAGATTCGCGCCCTGGCAGGGTTACGCCGTGGGTGGGCTCATGTCGGCGTTCGGATTGCTGGTGTTGTTGATGCTTGGACCTTGGCCGGCGGGATTGGCGCTGCTGACGTTGTTCCTTTACAACGTCGTTTACACGATGCTTTGGAAACCCCAGTGGGTGTTCGGGGCGGTGCCCGGCGCGATTCCCGGCGCGGTGCCGGTGGTGATCGGCTTTTCGGTCAACACGCCCCAGATCTGGCGGCCCGAATGCGTGTACCTGTTCTTGGTTTTATTCCTGTGGCAAATGCCGCACTTCTGGTCGCTCGCCATTCGTTTTCGCGAGGACTACAAGCAGGGCGGCTTCCCGGTCCTGCCGGTGACGGTCGGCGTGAACCGGGCGTTGTACCACGTCGGTCTTTATGTCTTCGCCTATGTGGGCGTGGCGCTGACGGCGCCGTTCTTCCTGCAGGCGCATTTGCTTTACCTGATGCTGGTGCTGCCGATTTCCTTGAAAGTGCTGTGGGAATTTTTCAAATACTTCCAAGCGAAAGAATCGCGCGCATGGCTCCCGTTCTTCCTATGGACCAATCTGAGCCTGCTGATCTACTTGGCCGTTCCCGTGATGGATAAGTGGCTTTACTGGGTCTTAAACTACGCGTAGACAACTAAGGGCAGCTCACATCCGACCCGCATACTTCGTTGCTTGGTCGGGTGGTGCGCCTGGCCAGCAAAGTCCATAGAAGTGAGTGATCTATCGATGGAGAAACCTATGAAACCCATCTGGGGTCTGCCGACCTGGTACGTCCGCGTCTTTAAATATCTGGTGATCGCCACATTCGGATTGATCGCACTCGGAGGCTCGGTCCGCGTGATGAACGCGGGACTGGCGTGCCCCGACTGGCCGCTCTGTTTCGGCGACGTGATTCCCGACTATCATCCGCAAGGGTATTTCGAATTCCTGCACCCGGCGCTCGCCGGACTGGTGTCGCTCGCGACCGCCGCGTTGTTTTACTTGTTGCTGTTCAAGAGCTTCGCGCCGAGCCGCTTGAAGGTCGTCGCGTGCATGACCGTCGTGCTGCTCCTGACACAAATCGTGTTCGGAGGATTGACGGTTCTTCTGCAGCTGCATTCCAAAGTCGTGGCCGCGCACTTAGGCATGGGTACTGGATTTTTTGGCTTGCTCTTATGGATGTACCTGTCGATGCGCGAGCACGCGCGGGAATGGACGCCGCCCTCGCTGCCCGGATGGATCCGACCGTTCAGTATCGCCGTGCTGGCGGGCGTGTACGGTCAGATCATTCTGGGTGGACTCGTGGCTTCGCACTTCGCTTCGTTGGTGTGCACGGATTTTCCGACTTGCCACGGGCAGTGGATTCCCACGCTTTCCGGCATCATCGGCCTGCATGTGATTCACCGCCTGGGCGCGTACGCCCTCTTCGCGTTGCTCGTCGCGAACATGGTGATCTTGCGTAAATCGACGAGCGATAAACGCCTGCACAAATATGCGACGTGGTTGTTTCTGGCAGTTTGCGCGCAGATCGGCGTGGGGATCGCAAACGTGCTTCTGCACACGCCGCCCTTGATCGCGGTGGTCCACTTGGCGGTCGGCACGACGGTTCTGGCCCTGGCGATCCGCCAATTGCATTGGGTGAAAGGTACGTAGTTCCGAATTTGGAACTACGTACCGTTTTGATCGGGCTGCTTTTCCGGATGCGCCTGAATGAACGCCGGCAGCGCCAACGCATTCTTCTCGATCCGTGAGATGATCGGGAACTGAGTCGTATCCACGCCGAAGCGGCGCGAGCTGAAGCACTGCGGGATCAAGAAGCAATCGGCGGCGGTCACCTCGGCGCCGAAGCAATAATTGCCGGCCGTGCGTTCAAGCAGCTTTTCAAGGTTTTCCAAACCGCTCTGAATCCAGTGACGCGTCCAACGATCGGCGTCGGACGTGGCCATGCCGAATTTATTTTCGAGCGCCTGCGTGACCTTGATGTTTTGCAGCGGCTGAATCCCGCTGTTCACCATCTCCACGATTTGTAAAACCATGGCGCGCTCGCGCGGCATCTGCGGAAACAGCGGCTTCACCGGAAAGGCGCGGTCCAGATAATCGAAAATGGCCACCGATTCGGCCAGGACGAAATCGTCATGCACCAGGGTCGGCACGTGGCCCATGGGATTCAGGCGCCGGTACGCCTCGTGATGCTGTTGTCCGCCATCTTTCAGCAGGTGCACTGGAAGATATTCAAACGGCAGCCCTTTATGGTGAAGGGCAATCCGCACGCGATAAGAGGCGCTGCTGCGAAAATACGAATAGAGCTTCAACATATGGCACCTCACGTCGCGACGCATTGTTCGGGCGGCTTGCCATAATCC
>DAISHW010000311.1:0-3542 GCA_036822295.1 Bdellovibrionales bacterium
CGCGCCTGCGCGCCTGGAAGGCGTCGCGCGACGATATTCGGCGGGCCCGCGAATCGATCGCGGCATTGAAGATTCTGGAGAATCCCAAGAGCCGGCGGGCTGAGCGGGTGCGCGCTCTGGGCACAGAGTTTTATGCGGACGTGCTGAATCTGGCGAGCGGCGATTGCGATCCGTCCAGAATTCAAAAATGGATCGATGAGTTTCTCGCGGTCGCCGATGCGGGCGGCGGATTGCCCAAGTCGTTTGTCAGCGGCGAAGACCTGCTCCGGGCCGGGGTGGCGCCGGGCGAATTCATGGGTCGGATTTTAAAAGAAATCTATGAAGGTCAGCTGGAGGGCCGCCTGTCGAGTCGCGCGGCGGCCCTGGAAGAAATGCGGAAAAAGATTAAGGCCTGAACCAGCAGAGCGGACGCAGGCCCACGCTCTGGCCGCCCGCCGTCGTGCATGTGCCGATGTTCGGGTTCGTATCGCTTAAGGCGACGTTCGTGTCGTGCATGCAAAGCGCGCCTTGATAGTAGGTGTCCAAGCGACACTGCGCTTGCGGATGGCTGTCGTCGGTTTCGCTGACGACGCTCGTGTCCGGCGTGTTGAAGGCCAGCGGCACGGTCAGTTCGCGCATCGAGTGGAACAAGCTTGCGCCCGCGAAGCCGGCCATTCCCATGCGCATGCAGAAGTTCTGATCGCGCGGGGTCGCGTACGCCTGTTGGCAGCTACTCTGTAAGACCGGATCGACTTGATTGTCTTTCAAGAACTGATCGGTTTCGTCTTCGGTGAAGAGCGCGCGCAGGCAGCGAAGGGTGGCATAGTAATCCGACTGGCCTTCGTTGCTCGCCCAGCTCAAACCGAACCAACCGTCCACTTTCGGAGCTCCGGCGATATGGTGGCCCATCTCGTGACACGCGACGAGCATGAAGCCGTCTTTGGTCATGACTTGGTGGCGCGCGAGTCCGCCGTACATATTCAAGAAATAGGTGCGGCCCGATTGGTTGGCCGAGGCGTTCACGGTGCCGCTCGCCCAATCGCGGTTGATCACGAGCGTTTTGCCCGAAGCCGACAGGATCGGGCCGTAGTGGGCCTGAACGCGATCGAGCACTTCGTGGAACTCGGCTTCCGTCACCGAGCCGGCCATCGCGGCCGTAATCGGGATGTCCATCGTGTTCTCGGGCAGGAATCCGCCGCAAACTTCCCGTTCGTGGAAAGCGGCCGCGGCCAAGGCAATACTTAAACTCACGAGCACAAGTGCGCGTGTTATCATATTTAGTCCCCTCCATTTTGGGTTCAGAAGGAGTCTAGTTCCATTTTGGGTTTCTTGACCATTATCCAGGCAGAGAACTGGCCGATGGTCCAGCCTGCGCCAGGCGATGCAGGCGCCTGGATCTCACCAAGAACTACTGAGTTTTGATCTCGCGTTTGGTGCCGCGGTGTTGGCGCCAATCGTATTCGCCGGATTCAAAGCGGTCTTTCCATGCCTTCCATTTTTCGGGAGGGAGTTTATGCACGACCGTCCCATGGGCATCGAAGATGTCGGGGTTCTTGCCAAAAAGAAAATCGAGTAGTTTGCCAACCATGGTTTAAAACTACTCTACGCCAGGCCCGACTGTCTAATGTTTGGACGATGCCGTGCCGTGGACGCGCCTTTTTCGGTCTTTGGGCATGGCACCACCAAAACTCGCTCCGATGAAACATAATATCTTAATGGTTCTAGTGGTTTAGCGCGCGTTTCAGACTGAGACATGGACCGCCCATTGCTCTAAGAAAGGGCAACAGGAGCAAATGTATGAAAACCCTGATTATGATCGCTGTAAGCCTGGTGTCCTTCAATCTAGGTGATTGGAACCCCGCGAGCTCATTGCGTGGACCGGCCTCGGAGTCGCGTCAGCCCCAGTCGGGCATGCACACCTGCCGCATCGTCACCGGATATGGCACGGCGATCGGCAAAGGTTCGACTCATCTGGCCGCTAAAGAAAAGGCGCGTGAGGTGTGTGGCACCGCGATGATCGACGACTATCTGGCTCGCCGTGGAAACATCAGCGCCGATGTGGTGGATGATCTCGCACTGGCCTGCGTGAATCTCGAGTGTCAGAACTGATTTTGCCTGACTACTTAAAGGTGATCGCCCGGACTTCCGCGTAAAGCACGCCGGCCGGGCGCTGGATCTCGACTTCATCCCCCACGCGCTTACCAAAGAGCGCTTTCGCCATGGGCGACTTCCACGAAATGCGACTCCGGCTCGGCTCGATCTCATCTTCACCGACAATTTGATAGGCCTTGATGTTGCCGTCCTCGTCTTCGATCTCGACGTGCGCGCCGAACACCACGGTTTCGCTCTTCACCGTGGCGGGGTCCACCACGCGCGCGGCTTCGATCCTGCGTTGCAGGAATTTTAAGCGCTTGTCGATCTCGCGCAGGCGCTTTTTGCCGTAAATGTAATCGCCGTTCTCGCTGCGATCGCCGTTGCCGGCGGCCCACGCGACAGTTTCGACGAGTTTCGGACGCTCGTTGTGAAAGAGCTCCTTGAATTCGTCCTGGAGTTTGCGAAACCCCTCGGGTGTGATGTAATTCACGGCATCGGCCATAGGCGGCGATATTAAACGAAGGACGTGGAATTGCCATCCCTTTTAAACGATACGATGCGCAGGTGGATCGGCGAGCGTGAAGCGCCCGTGATGGACTGCGCGGGCTGCCGGCGCGAAACCAAATGCTGCGCCTTTCAGCCCTTCGTGCCGAATTACCTGGTGGGCGGGTGGCTCGAGACGGGCGGCGCGCTGTCCTTGCGCCCGCACGGTTTTTGGAATGCGCTCGGTTTCGTGCCGTCCGCCGTGTATCGCGCCGTCCACGGGGCGGGCGCTCCGTCCGTCGAGATGGCATGCGGTTTTTACGATCGCGGCCGTTGCTCTTTATGGGCGTTTCGTCCCGGCGAGTGCTCGGCATATTTCTGCGACGGAGTGGATCGGGACGAGCTGACGTCGCGCCTCTTCGCGGTTGAAGTCGCAGTCGCGCAAATGGCGCTGGTCGAGCTGGGTTTTACGCCCGCGCACATCGCGGACGAAGTCGACGCGCTCAACGCAGGGGCGGCGCGCCCTGCCGCATCCCCGGAGGCATTTTACAAAAACGCCTGGAGCTGGAGCCAAAGTCTGACGGCCGCCGAGATTCAATCTTGGTCGGAGCGCCTTTGCGGCTCGGCTACAGCTTTTGACCCTGCCTTGTAAAAAGCCCTGGACATGCAGCCTAGGTCTCGAGAAAACCGAGACGGAGTTCCGGCAGGAGTGGCTTTGAATTTACGCGCGCGCCAAAATGAAATCGTCAAGGAGTTCAGTGAACTTGCGACTTGGGAAGATCGCTACGCCAAGCTCATAGCCATCGGCCGCGCGCTCCCGCCGCTGCCTGACGAAAAAAAACTCGAAGAATACAAAGTGAAAGGCTGCCAATCCCAGGTGTGGATGCACGCCATGCTGAACGACGGCCGCGTGCTGTTCGAAGCCGATAGCGATGCCTTGTTAGTTAAAGGATTGGTGGCGTTGCTCTTGCGCGTTTACTCAAATG